>JANXWJ010000111.1 GCA_025351185.1 Candidatus Nanopelagicales bacterium | reverse complement strand
ACCCCCGATGTCTCGTCTTACCGTCAGGCCCGTCCGGAGGACTGGGCCCTCTTGCGGGACAGTGCGTCGACGCTCGCCGCGACGAGGAGCACGATGCCCGTGACGACGAACTGGATCCCCGACTTGTCCGTGATGAGCGGGAGACCGTTCTGGATCACCGCGACCACCAGACCACCCAGGATCGCGTCACGGATCTTGCCGCGGCCGCCGAACAGGGAGGTGCCGCCGATGACGGCTGCACCCACTGCGTAGAGCAGGGTCGTCGATCCGCCGGTGGAGGGCGAGATCGAGTTGTCCTTGGACGCGAACAGGATTCCGGCGACAGCCGCCAACGTGGAACAGAAGATGAAGCACGCGATGCGAATGTTGGCTACCGAGATTCCGGCACGTCGCGCCGCTTCGGCATTGCCTCCGACCGCGTAGACGTGACGACCGAACGCGGTCCGCTGCAGCAGGAACGTCAGAACGACGAGCAGGACGAGGATAACGATGACGACATACGGGATTCCCTTGATCGACGTGAGCTCGGGGTTGCGTGAGCGCTCCTGGTTGAGCAGGAAAGTCGCCCCGCCCAGCAAGACCGCGAGAGCGATTCCCTTCACGCCCCACACCGAGATGGACTGGGTGATCAGCCCGGCGCGCTTGCGTCGCATGAGCGCGAAGTAGGTGCTCCCGACGTAGGCCAGCACCACGACCAGACAGAGGATCCAGCCGTTGACGGGGGACATGTTGCCGTTCATGATCGAGAGGATGAACGGGTCGGCCACGCCGATCGTTCCGCCGTCACCGATGATGAGGAGCATGAGCCCCTGCAGGCCCAGGAACATGGCCAGCGTCACCACGAATGACGGGATGCCCAGTCGAGCGACTATGACGCCGATGAACACGCCGATCACCACGCCGGTCACGATGCAGGCAAGGAGCGAAGCCCAGACCGGCCAGCCGTGGAGCGTCAGCGACACAGCCAGGACGGCGCCTGCGGTGCCTGCTGCGTAGCCTGCCGACAGGTCGATCTCGCCGAGCAGCAGCACGAACACCAGGCCCATCGAGATTACGATGATGGTGGCACTCTGCGTGATCAGGTTGGCGAAGTTGAAGGTGGTGAAGAATACCGAGCCCTTGAGCACAGTGAAGATGAGGACAAGGGTGAGCAGTGCCAGCACGGCCGGGAGGGCGCCGAGCTCGCCGCCGCGGACCCTGGCGGTGTAGTCATGGAAGCCGGCGCCAAGACTGCCGTCAACCTCGTCGACGGGCACACTCTCGGGCGCGGACGTGGTGGCGCTCATGCAACGGCTCCAGCTGTCGAGGGTTCGCGGGGCAGACCGAGGTCGCCGCTGCGACCGGCGGTGATGAGCTCGACGACCTGGCCGTGTGTGACGTCGCTCCGGTGCACTTGAGCGGCCATCTGACCGAGGTAAAGGCACGCGATGTCGTCGGCGACCTCGAAGACGTCGTTCATGTTGTGCGAGATGAGGATCACGGCGAGGCCGTTGTCAGCGAGGCGGCGAACGAGCTTGAGGACCTGTTCGGTCTGGGCCACACCCAGCGCCGCGGTCGGCTCGTCGAGGATGACGAGCTTGGAGTTCCAGAGCACGGCACGTGCGATGGCGACGGTCTGTCGCTGACCGCCCGAGAGGCTCGCCACGTTCTGGCGGACCGACTTCAGCGTGCGCACCGAGAGACCCGCCAGCGTGGTGACCGCCCGCTGCTCCATCTCGGCCTCGTCGAGCACGACGCCCTTCTTCAGCTCGCGGCCCAGGAACATGTTGTGGACCACGTCGAGGTTGTCGCAGAGCGCGAGATCCTGGTAGACGACCTCGATGCCGAGCGCGTTGGCCTGCTTGGGGTCGGTGACAGTCACCGACTCGCCCTCGTAGAGATAGGTGCCGCTGTCGAAGGCGTGGATGCCTGCGATCGCCTTGATCAGGGTGCTCTTCCCGGCGCCGTTGTCGCCGACCATGGCCGTCACACGCCCGAGACGTACCTCGAGGTCGACGTTGCGCAGCACATGCACCGCGCCGAAACTTTTGTTGACCTTGCTCAGGCTCAGCAGGGGCTGGCCGCTGTCAGGTGGTGTCATGCGTCCCTCGCTCGACGTCGGGAGCGGCGCGGTCAGTCGATCGCGCCCGCCAGGGGTGGTCTCAGGGAGAGTGTGCCCGGAGGGAGCGTCCGGGGTGGTGTGCTCCGGGAGTCTGGTCGTCGCGGACTTCTCACCCGGAGGATCTGCGCGAGCCCTACGCCACCGTGCCACACGTGGGGGTGGACATCGTGTCGATGTCCACCCCCACGTGTTAGTGGTTCACCGTGGAGATCAGGCGACGCCGTTCTTCGTGCAGGCGGCCTTGAGGTCGGCGGTGGTGCAGATCTTGTCCACCGTGGTGAAGCCGTCAGCGATGACGTCCTTCACGGTGTCGGCGAAGATGCCCTGCGGCACGAGCAGCACGGACGGGACGTCCTTGCCGGTCACGCTGTCGGCGGTCTTGCCGGTAGCGAGGCCGTCAGCCTTCGCCGTGTCGCCCGCGATCAGGGCGATGGCCAGGGCAGAGGCCGCTTCGGCCTCCTTCTTGATGGCCTTGTAGACGGTCATGCACTGCGTGCCCAGGAGCACGTTCTGCAGACCGCTGTCGGTCGCGTCCTGGCCGGTCACCGGGATCTTGCCGGCAAGGCCGTTCTTGGCGAGGACGGCGATGACTGCGCCTCCGAGACCGTCGTTGGCGGCGTCGACGCCCACGAAGTCCTTGGTGCTGGCGAAGATCTGCTCGAAGATCGTGCCGGCCTTCGTGTTGTCCCAGTCAGGAACGGACTGGTCCGCGGCGATGGTGTAACCGGCAGCCTTGATGGCGGCCTCGTAGCCCTGCTTGAACAGCGTGGCGTTGTTGTCGGTCGGCGATCCGTTGAGCAGGATGACCCCGCCGGTCTTCTTGCCGTTGGCCTGCATGCACTTGACGAGACCCTCGCCCTGCGCGGTGCCGACTGCGACGTTGTCGAAGGACACGTAGTACGACGCGCCGCCGCCGAGAGTGAGACGGTCGTAGTCGATCGTCTTGATGCCCTGAGCGGTCGCCTTGCTCTCACACGCCTTGCCGGTGTCGCTGTCCAGGTTGACGATCATGAGGACCTTGACGCCGCCACTGACGAACTGGTCGCAGAGGGTGGCGAACTTGGCCTTGTCACCATTCGCGTTCTGGATGTCAGCCTCCACGCCAGCAGCCTTGAACGCGTCGGTGAGGAACTTGCGGTCAGCCGTCTCCCAGCGGTTCGAGGAGGCAGAGTCGGGGAGGATGACGCCGACCTTGCCGGCTGGTGCGGCAGCAGAGGTGCTGCCGCCCGATGCCGCCGGGGCGGTGGTGGTGCTGGTGGAGCTGCTGCTGCCACAGGCAGCAAGCAGGAGGGACAGGGCCGCGGCGCCAGCCACTGCCAGGGAACGCTTGCTCATTCTCGTCCTTTCTCGCACGGGTCCGCCGTGCCGGAAGGCCCCGGGTGAGCCACCCGGGAGGGAGCTTCCGGACACGTCGGTGACGCGCCGGAGGTATGTTGCCAGCGCGAACATATTCCCTCCGTGTGGTGAAGACCACCGTTCTCGGCAACGAATTCGTTGTGTCCGGTAACAATTTCGTCACGCCGCTGAAACCGTGGGTGGCTATGTCCGGATTCACGTGTGTCCGTGCCGATTCCGTAATCCCCCCGTGACCAGCACCCAGGTGAGAGAGCGCTCTCCCTGTAACCGCGTACATATCTTCATCGGACCGAGCACCCTGGGTCAGAGCTTGGGACGCCAACGGGTTCCGAGCATGGCCTCCTCGACGAGTGCCACCTCGCGCGCCGCCCTCGACAACCGCGCTCCCTCGACCTCGAGTGCGCGCAGCGCGGCATCGAGCACCTCGGGGTCGACCCGCTCGCGGAGCTCGCGCCGTGCCGCGGCGTACGCCGCACGTGCTCCCTCGAGGGACGCGTCGATGTGATGCGCAGCGAACCGCACGAGCACGACCGGGTGCCGCCGCAGCACCTCGTGCCCGCGATAGTCGGCCGGGCACTGGTCCAGCAGCCACGCGACCGCCGACTCCTCCCATGCAGGGACCCCCGGAGGCCGCACCCCCCGGGGCCACCCCGGAGGAACCCCAGCATCACTCACCCCAGAGACCCTAGTGACCAGTGACGACACCTGTTCAGAGGACCCAAGGCCGAACCCCGCTAGACCAGGCTGCGCAGGACGTATTGGAGGATGCCGCCGTTGCGGTAGTAGTCGGCCTCACCAGGGGTGTCGATGCGGAGCACTGCGTCGAAGGTGACGCCGCTGCCGTCGGCCTTCGTCGCCACGACCGACAGGGTGCGGGGCGTACGGCCCTCGTTGAGCTCGGTGACCCCGCTGACGGCGAACGTCTCGGTGCCGTCGAGACCGAGCGAGTCGGCGTTCTCCCCCGCCGGGTACTGCAGCGGCAGCACTCCCATCCCGATGAGGTTGGAGCGGTGGATGCGCTCGTAGGACTCCGCGATCACGGCAGAGACACCGAGCAGCGCGGTGCCCTTGGCCGCCCAGTCACGCGATGAGCCGGAGCCGTACTCCTTGCCGGCCAGGACGACGAGGTCGGTGCCGGCGGCCGCGTAGGCCTGCGCTGCGTCGTAGATGAACGCCTGCGGCGCGTCGGCCTGGGTGAAGTCGCGGGTGTAGCCACCCTCGACCCCGTCGAGCAGCTGGTTGCGCAGCCGGATGTTGGCGAACGTGCCGCGGATCATCACCTCGTGGTTGCCACGGCGCGAGCCGTAGGAGTTGAAGTCCTTGCGGCCGATGCCGTTCTCGGCGAGGTAGCGGCCAGCGGGAGTGTCGGCCTTGATCGAGCTCGCCGGGCTGATGTGGTCGGTGGTGACCGAGTCGCCCAGCTTGGCCAGCACGCGCGCACCGACGATGTCGGTCACCGGGTCCGGCGTCGCGGTCATGCCGTCGAAGTACGGAGGCTTGCGGATGTAGGTCGAGTCCGGCGCCCAGTCGAACGTGTTGCCTGTCGGGGTCGGCAGCGACTGCCACTGCTCGTCGCCGGCGAAGACGTCGGCGTAGCGCGTGGTGAACATGTCAGCGTCGATGCAGCCGTCGATCGTGGTCTGCACCTCGGCCGGCGAGGGCCAGATGTCCCTGAGGTAGACCGGGTTTCCGTCGAGGTCGTCGCCGAGGGACTCGGTCGTGATGTCGAGGTCCATCGTGCCGGCGATCGCGTAGGCAACCACGAGCGGGGGCGAGGCGAGGTAGTTCATCTTGATGTCGGGGTTGATGCGGCCCTCGAAGTTGCGGTTGCCTGAGAGCACCGCCGAGACGGCGAGGTCGTCGGTGTTGACCGCGGCACTGACCTCCTCGGGAAGCGGACCCGAGTTGCCGATGCACGTGGTGCAGCCGTAACCGACGAGGTTGAAGCCCATCTTCTCCAGGTAGGGGGTGAGGCCGGCCTTGTCGTAGTAGTCGGTGACGACCTTCGACCCCGGGGCCAGCGTGGTCTTGACCCACGGCTTACGGGTCAGGCCCTTCTCGACAGCCTTCTTGGCGAGCAGTGCGGCACCGATCATGACCGACGGGTTGGACGTGTTGGTGCACGACGTGATCGCCGCGATCGCCACGGCGCCATGGCCGATCGTGACCTCCTGGCCGTCGATCGTGAACGTCGACGTCTTCGACGGGTCGGACGTGTAGGTCGGCAGCACCGCGGCGAACGCCTCCTTGGCGTTCGACAGCACGATGCGGTCCTGGGGGCGCTTCGGTCCAGCGATCGACGGGACCACCGAGCCGAGCTCGAGCGTCAGCAGCTCGGAGTAGACCGGCTCGTTCGAGGGGTCGTGCCAGAGGCCCTGGGCCTTGGTGTAGGCCTCGACCAGGGCGACCTGCTCGTCGGTGCGGCCGGTGAGCCGCAGGTAGCGCAGCGTCTCCTCGTCGACCGGGAAGATCGCGACCGTGGAGCCGTACTCCGGGCTCATGTTCCCGATGGTGGCGCGGTTCGCGAGCGGCACGGCGCTCACGCCGTCGCCGTAGAACTCCACGAACTTGCCGACCACGCCGTGCTTGCGCAGCTGCTCGGTGATGGTGAGCACGAGGTCGGTGGCGGTCGTGCCTTCGGGCAGCGAGCCGGTGAGCTTGAAGCCGACCACGCGCGGGATGAGCATCGACACGGGCTGGCCGAGCATGGCCGCCTCGGCCTCGATGCCGCCGACGCCCCAGCCGAGCACGCCGAGTCCGTTGACCATCGTCGTGTGCGAGTCGGTGCCGACGCAGGTGTCGGGGTAGGCCCGGCCGCCGCGCACCATCACCACGCGGGCGAGCGCCTCGATGTTGACCTGGTGCACGATGCCGGTGCTGGGCGGCACGACCTTGAACTCGTTGAACGCCGACTGCCCCCAGCGCAGGAACTGGTAGCGCTCGAAGTTGCGCTCGTACTCCAGCTCGACGTTCTTGCCGACGGCCAGCGGGCTGGCGAAGAAGTCGGCGATCACGGAGTGGTCGATGACGAGCTCGGCGGGTGTGAGCGGGTTGATCTTGTCGGGGTCTCCCCCGAGGTCCTTCATCGCCTCGCGCATGGTGGCGAGGTCGACCACGCACGGAACACCGGTGAAGTCCTGCATGATCACGCGCGCTGGCGTGAACTGGATCTCCTGGCTCGGCTCTGCCGAGGGGTCCCACGAGCCGAGCGCGCGGATCTGGTCGGCAGTGACATTGGCGCCGTCCTCGGTGCGCAGCAGGTTCTCCAGCAGCACCTTGTGGGTGAAGGGAAGCCGGGCAGAGCCCTCGACCGCGCCGACCCGGAAGATCTCATACGTCGTGCCCCCGACCTCGAGGTCGGTCCGTGCGCCGAAGGTGTCCTTGCTCGCCATCGTGTCTCCCAGCGTCTCGTTCTCTGCGGGCCTCGTACGCGGGCCATGTACAAAGTATCTTGACGTCAAGATACTTTACTTCGACACCTCACGCCACCCCCACCGCCCTCGAGTTGCTGCCGACCGAATCCTGGGTTCTGCGAGCTGAAACCCGTGATTCGAGCAGTAGCTCGAGGCCTAGCTGGGGGGTGGAGGGGGCGGGAGGAGGAGGGCGACGGCTTCGAGGTGCTGGGTCATGGGGAACAGGTCGTAGCCCTGGACCCGGGCCACCTGCCAGCCCGCGGCCCGCAGGTGGCCGATGTCGCGACCGAGCGCTGCGGGGTCGCAGGCGACATAGGCGATCGCACGGGGGGCGAGGTCGAGCACGAGATCCAGCACTGCGGGGCCGGCACCGCTGCGCGGCGGATCGAGCACCACGATGTCGACGGTGTCGATCGCGCCGGTCGCGAGCCAGGCCTCGACGTCACCCTGGTGGATCGAGACCGTGGGCACGTCGTGGAGGTTGCGCCGCGCATCACGGCACGCGTCGACCGAGAACTCCACCGCATCGACCCGACCCTCCGGGCCGAGGTCGGCAGCGAGGCACCCGGCGAAGAGCCCGACGCCGGAGTAGAGGTCGAGCAGGTGCTCCCCCGGCTGAGGTGCGAGCGCAGCGCGCACTGCGTCGACCAGGGTGTCGGCGGCACCGGGGTGCACCTGCCAGAAACCGCCGGTCTGCACCCGCCACGAGCGACCACCGGCCTGCTCGGAGACCCACGTGCGCCCGCGGAGCCCGCGCACGGCCACGTCTCGCGGGAGGTCACGCGCGCTGCGAGTCTCCGGCGGCTCGATGATCACGGCTCGGTCGCCGCTCGAGGAGCACACGACCTCGAGCTCGGCCGCACCTGGCCAGCGATACGCCGTCACGCCGACGTCGGTGACCCCCGGCGATGCGAGGGGGCACGAGTCGATCTTCTCGACCGTGTGCGACCGGTGCCGCCGGAAGCCCACCGAGCCGTCGGCTGCCACGGCGAAGCGCACGCGCGTGCGCCACCCCAGACCGTCGTCGTCGCCCGGCACCGGGTCGACCGTCACCGAGTCGACGAGAGCGACACCCTCGATCTCCTCGATCCCGCCAAGTCGCTGCAGCTGCTCGCGCAGCACCTCGGCCTTGAGACCGCGCTGGGCCGCGAGCGACACGTGCTGCCAGTCGCACCCACCGCACCTCGCAGGACCGGCATGGGGGCACGGGGGCTCCACGCGATCGGGTGAGGCCACCACGACTCCGACGGCGTCGGCGCGGACGAAGCGCCCCTGCGGACCGAGGCTCGTGACGACGACCTCGACCGTCTCGCCAGGCAGAGCGTGGCGCACGAACACGACCCGCCCGTCGTGCCGCGCGACAACGTGACCACCGTGCGCGACCCGCTCGATCTCGACGCTGAAGCGGTCTCCGACGCGAACCGGACGGGCCGAGGCCACGTCCTCGACGACCGTCACTGTCGCGGCCCGGGCTCGCCAGGGGCGGGGTCGTACTCAGCGGCGACGACGGCTTCCTGGATGCCAGCGGTCGGCTCACCACGTCGTACGGCGCCGGCCGCCACCGGCTCAGGACGATCGGCCACGATCTCGCTCGACGCGAGCTGCCACGGCACGGCGCACACCATCACGCCGGGGCTGAACAGCAGACGAGTCTTGAGCCGCAGCGCGCTCTGGTTGTGCAGCAGCTGCTCCCACCAGCGACCCACGACGTACTCCGGGATGTAGACCACGACGAGGTCGCGCGGGCTGGCCCGGCGCAGGCTCTTGACGTAGTCGAGCACCGGCCGGGTGATCTCGCGGTAGGGGCTGTCAAGCACCTTGAGCGGCACCGGGATCCCGCGGCGTTCCCAGTCCGCGGTGAACGAAGCGGTATCGGACGGGTCGACGTCGACGGTGACCGCCTCGAGTGTCGACGGGCGCGTCGCCCGGGCGAACGCGAGCGCCCGCAGCGTCGGCTTGTGCACCTTGGAGACGAGCACGATCGCGTGCACGCGCGACGGGAGCGTGACCGACTCGTCCTCGTCGGCGGCCAGCTCCTGGCGGACGTGCTCGTAGTGCTTGTGGATCGACTGCATGAGGAGATAGAGCAACGGCATCGCGATGACGACGATCCAGGCGCCCTTGGTGAACTTCGTCGCGAGCACGATGACCAGGACGCTGCCCGTCATCACGAACCCGATGGCGTTGACCACTCGGCTTCGGTACATCCGGCGCCGGTCCGGTGCCGATGGATCCAGGCGCAGCAGGGCGTTCCAGTGCTTGATCATGCCGAGCTGGCTGAAGGTGAAGGAGACGAAGACGCCCACGATGTAGAGCTGGATGAGGTTGGTGACCTCGGCCTGGTAGACCACGATGAGCACGATCGCAAGACTGGCCAGCACCACGATTCCATTGGAGAACGCCAGCCGGTCACCGCGCGTGTGCAGCTGACGGGGCAGGTAGCCGTCGCGCGCGAGGATCGACCCCAACACGGGAAAGCCGTTGAAGGCCGTGTTGGCCGCGAGCGCCAGGATGAGTGCGGTCGCGAAGGATACGTAGAGGAAGCCGATGTTGAAGTCGCCGAAGACGGCTTGGGCGATCTGCGCGATGACGGTCTTCTGCCCCTGACCCGCAGGCAGCCCGATGAGGTCCCTGTCGAACTCGGTGACGTGGACCTTCGTGTAGATCGCGAGCCAGGTGATCGCAGCGAACATCGCCATCGCGATCGCACCGAGCATGAACAGAGTCGTAGCGGCGTTCTTGCTCTTGGGCTTGCGGAAGGCCGGCACACCGTTGGCGATCGCCTCGATGCCGGTCAGCGCTGTCGTGCCTGATGAGAAGGCGCGCGCGATGAGGAAGACCAGCGCGAGGCCGGTGAACGAGGCCTCACCGACGATCTGCCAGTTGGCGCTCTCGGCGAGCAGCGTGTCGTGCGCGATGAGGATGCGGTAGAGGGCGTATCCCAGCATGCCGAAGATGCCGACCATGAAGCCGTAGGTCGGGAGCGCGAACAGCGCACCGGACTCGCGGACGCCGCGGAGGTTGAGCAGCGTGATCACCACGATCGTGCCGACCGCCCACGACACCTTGTGGTCGTCGATGACCGGATAGGCCGACGCGAGGTTGGCGACCGCCGACGCGATCGAGACAGCGACCGTGAGGACATAGTCGACGAGCAGCGCGCTCGCGACGAAGACACCGGCACGGGGGCCGAGGTTGGTGGTGACCACCTCGTAGTCGCCGCCACCGCTCGGGTAGGCGTGCACGTTCTGCCGGTAGGACGCGACCACGACGGCGTAGATGAAGATGACCATGCCCGCGACCCACGGCGCATAGTCGAGCAGCTGCGCGCCGCCGAGCGCCAGGACGAGGAGGATCTCCTGGGTCGCGTAGGCGTTGGACGAGAGAGCATCGGACGCGAAGACCGGCAGGGCGATGCGCTTAGGGAGGAGTGTCTCGGACAGCTGCTCGCTCGAGAGGGCTCGCCCGACGAGGATGCGCTTGCCGAAACCAGTCATCTGGGGCACGTTGCCGAACTCTACGGCCCTGGGCGCGCGCAGTGTGGACCGGACGCCGTGTAGCGTTCGCCAACGTGCACGTTGTGATCATGGGCTGCGGCCGTGTCGGTTCCGCGCTCGCCCATACCCTGGATCAGGCCGGTCACTCGGTCGCCGTGATCGACCAGGTGGCCGCGAGCTTCGCCAAGCTGCACCCGGACTTCAGCGGCCTCACCGTCACCGGCATCGGTTTCGACCGCGACACCCTGCTCAAGTCGGGGATCGAGCGCGCACACGCCTTCGCCGCGGTGAGCAGCGGCGACAACTCCAACATCCTCGCGGCACGCGTCGCCCGCGAGACGTTCAGCGTAGACAACGTCGTGGCCCGCATCTATGACCCCCGGCGCGCCGAGGTATATCAGCGGCTCGGAATCCCCACGGTCGCCAGCGTCGCGTGGCAGACCGACCAGATCCTGCGCCGGATCCTCCCGGAGTCGGTCGGGGACGAGTGGCGTGACGGATCCGGCAAGGTCGCCCTCACCCAGATCCACGTCGCCGAGGCCTGGGTCGGCCATCGGATCACCCGGTTGGAGAAGGAGTCCGGCGTCCGCGTGGCCTTCCTCACCCGCTACGGCGAGGGCATGCTTCCGGTCGCCGACACGGTGGTGCAGGCCGACGACATCGTGCACGTCCTGATCGACCCGTCGCGCCGCGAGGCGGCTGCGGCAGTCCTCGCCAGCGGACCGGAGTCGCACTGATGCGTATCGCTATCGCCGGCGCGGGCAAGGTCGGCCGCGCCATCGCCCGTGAGCTGGTCAACAACGGCCACGACGTCCTGCTCATCGACCGTGAGCCTGAGAATGCACGCGCTGACGTCGTGCCCGGGGCCACAACCCTGCTGGGCGACACCTGCGAGATCGCGGTGCTCGACCAGGCAGACCTCCCGACGTGCCAGGTGCTCATCGCGGCGACCGGGGACGACAAGGTCAACCTCGTGGTCTCGCTGCTCGCCAAGACGGAGTACGGCGTACCCCGGGTTGTCTCTCGGGTCAACCACCCCAAGAACGAGTGGATGTTCGACGAGTCCTGGGGAGTTGACGTCGCGGTGTCGACGCCACGCATGCTCTCGGCCCTGGTCGAGGAAGCAGTGACGGTGGGCGACCTCGTGCGCCTGTTCACCTTCCGCCAGGGCAACGCCAACCTCGTCGAGATCACGCTGGCCGCATCGTCACCGGTTGTCGGATCACGCGTTGGCGCCGTGCAGTGGCCCGTCGACACTGCGCTCGTCGCCATCATCCGCGACACCCGCGTCATCACCCCGAGCCCGGACGACTCCCTCGAGGCCGGCGACGAGCTCATGTTCGTGGCGGCTCCGGACCAGGAGCCCGCGCTCGAGGCCCTCCTCGGCGGCTGACCCCACCCCTAGCCCACCGCTGACCTGGGTGTTGTGGGTGTCTCAGCCGAGCAGAAGCCCCCACGACACCCAGGTCAGCGGTGGGGTTCTTGGCTGGAAGCGGGGGCGTCGGCGCGGGCCTTGCGGATGACGCGGTAGGAGAAGTACGCCGCCAACGCCAACAACGGCCAGCCCATGGCGAGCTTTGCGACGCCTAGTGCTCCGACCGCACCGGCGAAGTAGAGCGGGAGCTGAACCGCGAGACGCACGCCGAACACCGCCACGAAGAACCACGTCGCCAGGGTGTAGGCCCGACGCTGCTCGGGCACCGCACGCCAGCCGCTGATGTCACCTGTCGCGGCACCGACGCCGTAGCCGAGCAGCGGGTGCCCGACCAGGCACGACGTGGCGAGCACGATGGCATAGCCGATGCTGAACAGCAGGCCCGGCAGATAGAAGTCCTCGGCCTTGCCGGTACGGGTGGCGAGCCATGCGCAGAACGCGATGCCGATGAAGCCCGACACCACCTGCTGCAACGACTCTCGTCGGACCAGGCGCAGCACCGCGATGAGGGCACCCGCTGCGACCGCGGACCAGACGGCTGTCGCGAGGACGTTGCCGTCGATGACGTAGACGATCAGGAAGACGGCGCCCGGCAGGCTCGAGTCGACCAGACCGCGCCAGCCGCCGATGGCGTTGGCCATGAGCTGCTCGGTGGTCGCGTCACCGGGCTTGCCGGTGCCGGCGGGTGCACCCTCGAGGATCTCTGCCGCGTCGCGGTGGTGATGCTCGTGGCTCTCGGCCACGGGCTCGTCAGGAGCCACGTCGTCAGTCCTGCGCGGCGGGCAGCAGCTCGTAGCGCGGGTTGACCATGGCGCGCTCGCCGTCGCGGACGATCGGGCGACCGTGCACGACGAGGTGACGACCCGGGGTGATGCCCGGGATACGACGACGGCCGAGGAACAGCAACGTCAGGCGCCCGGTGCCGTCCCAGAGCTCAGCCTCGACGGCCGGTGCCTTGGCGACGGGGCGCAGGGTCACGGAGCGCAGGCGGCCGGTCACCGTCGTGGTGCACCCGCCGGCGCAGTCGCGGATGTGCGTGGCCCCCTGGGCCGTCGCCTCGTCCTCGAGCCGGTAGGCGTCGACCTCGGTCTGCGTGCGCGCCAGCGCAGCGAGGCGGCCGCCCCGATCGTGGCTCTCGTTACCCATGCGCCCAGGTTAACCGCCTGGGCCCGGTCTGGCTCCTCGCCGGACCGGCTCGCATCGCGCGGCGTGGCAGCATCGCGCCGTGCCCCGTATCGCGCTCCTCGCCCATGGCGCCGGGTCGTCCCCCGCCACGTCGTTGCGGCTGCTCTCGGCAGCGGTCGCAAACGACGTCTGCCCGGTGGCGGTCGAGGCGCGAGGGTCGGTCGACGACGTCGTCCGCCGGCTGCACGCGGCTGCGGTCGGCAATGACGTCGTGCTGGCCGCGGGCATCTCATTCGGGGCGCACGCCGTGGCCTCGTGGTCCCTCGACGGCGGCCGAGCCGACTCGTTGCTGCTGGTGATGCCGGCGTGGACGGGAGCCCCCGACGCCGTGGCGGGACTCACCCGCGCCACCGCCGACGCGATCGATGCCCGGGGGGGCGATGCGGTCCTCGCCGCGATCACCGCGCAGGCACCCGACGACTGGGTCGTGCGCGAGCTCGTCGAGGGCTGGGCGACCTACACCGATCGCGAGCTCGCGGCGGCACTGCGAGCAGCAGGAGCCAGCCACGCACCGAGGCGGTCTGACCTGGCTCGGCTCGCACCTCCGGTGGTGGTGGTCGCCCTCGCCGACGATCCGCTGCATCCCGAAGCCGTCGCGCGCGAGTGGGCTGCAGCCATCCCCGAGGCATCGCTCGTGACGGTCCCGCGCGATGCTCCGGCTCACGACATCGGTGCCCTCGGCCTGGCGGGCCGTCGAGCGCTGCAACGGCGCACCACGTAGGGAGCCCCGACCTGCGGGCCGCGACTCGATCGCTTGTCCCACGGCGGAAGAACCAGCGAGCAGGAGGAGCGGGCCTAGCGGATCTCGGTGATCTCCGGGCCGCGTTCCTGCATGGTGAGCGGCGGGCGCCCCGCGTCGACGGCGTCTGCCGCCTTGGCCATGCCGTCGGGCACCTCGCCCGGGACGTTGAGCGCGAGCTGGTCACCCGGGGCCATCGGGTCGGTGCCGCGTACGACGATGACGGCGCGCAGGACCTGCTCGAGCGTCTCGGCCGCTGCCGTCTCCCGCGCCGCCGCACCGGAGAACAGGGCGCGGAGGAACCAGCGCGGACCGTCGATGCCGACGAACCGCACCGGCTGCATGAGCGACTGGCCCTGAGGACCGGCGACTGTGACGCTCGCGCGGATCTCGCGACCGAACTCACCGTCGACGGTGTCGACGGGACCACCCGATGCGAGGTTGACCCGGATCTCCTCGCGTACGTCGTCCCAGATGCCCTCGGTGCGCGGAGCCGCAAAGGCCATGAGCTGCATGGAGGACTGGCCGTCGACGACGGTCACGGCCATCACGTGCTCGGCCGTCTCGTCGAGGTCGAGGCGCAGCTCCATACCCTCGGCGCCCGGCACCAGCATGCCGCCGAGGTCGAGGCGCGTGATGCCGTCCTCGGGTGCCTCGGTGACGTCGTAGGGCCCGTTGGTGCGGTCGGCACCGGTGATGAGGGTGGTGGACGGAGCCGCCGCGTCGTCGACGTCGTCGACATCGAGGTCGTCGGAGGCGTCAGCGTCGACCTGCGCGTCGGGCTCGTTGTTCTCGTTGCGGCGGCGTCGGAACACCGGGACTCCTTCGTGTGGGTGGGACGGCGCTGCCGCCCCAGCAGGACGCTAGCGGCCGGACGACCCGAAGCCACCCTCACCGCGGTCGGAGCCCGGCAGGGTCTCGACCTCGTGCAGGACGGCGTGCTCGACACGTTGGACGACGAGCTGGGCGATGCGGTCGCCCCGGTCGAACGTGACCGGGTCTCGCGGATCGAGGTTGACGACCGACACCGCGATCTCGCCGCGGTAGCCCGCGTCGATGGTGCCGGGGGCGTTGACGAGGGACACGCCGTACTTCACCGCGAGCCCCGAGCGCGGGTGCACGAAGGCGGCGTAGCCCTCGGGCAGGGCGATCGCAACACCCGTCGGCAGCAGCACGCGCTCCCCCGGTGCCACGACCGCCGCCACCCGGGTCACGAGGTCGAGCCCGGCGTCACCGGGATGGGCGTACGACGGCAGCGGCAGATCGCGGTCGAGCCGCACGATGAGGACGTCGACGGCGTGGGGGGGTCGCACGCTCACGGGTTGACCTCGAGGTTGCGCAGGCTGCTGCGCACGGCACGGTCCTCACGAGCCCGCTCCACGTCCTCGGCGCGGCCGTGGTCGCTGAAGTGCTCGACCGGCACCTGGATGAACAGCGCCGCGGCGGTCACGGCGATCGGACCATCGGGTGCGTCGAGGCGTCCGACCGCGCGGGTGAAGACCTTGCGACCCTTGACGCCGACGACGTCGGTGCGG
>JANXWJ010000103.1 GCA_025351185.1 Candidatus Nanopelagicales bacterium | reverse complement strand
CGCAGAGCGTCGATCTGACTACTCTCCGCGCAGGAGCAGCAGGACGCTGTCCAGCTCGTCCGGCTGGACCAGCACGTCACGAGCCTTGGAGCCCTCGGACGGCCCGACGATCTCGCGGCTCTCCATCAGGTCCATCAGCCGGCCAGCCTTGGCGAATCCGACCCGCAGCTTGCGCTGGAGCATCGACGTCGAGCCGAACTGAGTCGTGACCACGAGCTCGGCCGCCTGGCACAGCAGGTCCAGGTCGTCGCCGATGTCCTCGTCGACCTCCTTCTTTGCGGCAGCGACAACCGTGACGTCCTCGCGGTACGAGGGCTGCAGCTGGGTCTTGCAGTGCGCCACGAGCGCGTGGATCTCGGGCTCGGTGACCCAGGCGCCCTGGATCCGCATCGGCTTGCTGCTGCCCATCGGCAGGAACAGCGCGTCACCCTGGCCGACCAGCTTCTCGGCGCCCGGCTGGTCGGTCAGGGCGATGCGCTGTTCCTGCCGATGGGTGCGAGCAAGCCGATCCGGCTTCAGGGATCGTGGGTCACCGAGAACGAGATCCGCGCCGTGGTCGCGCACTGCAAGACCCAGCTGACACCTGCCTATCGCTCCGACATCGCCGCTCCTGTCTCGGCGAAGAAGGACGTCGATGAGGAGATCGGTGACGACCTCGACCTGCTGCGTGCCGCGATCGAGCTCGTGGTAACCACGCAGTTCGGGTCGACCTCGATGCTCCAGCGCAAGCTGCGGGTCGGCTTCGCGAAGGCCGGGCGTCTCATGGACCTGATGGAGAGCCGGGGCATCGTCGGACCGAGCGAGGGCAGCAAGGCCCGCGACGTCCTCGTCGTCGCCGACGAGCTCGAGTCAATCCTGACCCTGCTGGGCGGCTAGGGCCTGCCTGATAGGTACGCCCCGCAGCCGGACAGCGGACCATCAGACAGGCTCTGGACCGGCGCTCCCGGTCGCGTCGGCGAGTGGAGCTGCGTCGCTCGGCGATAGCGGACGGCACCGCACCCGGAGCACGATCGTCGCGACGTCCCGTCACTCGATGTCAGCCTCTCCGACCTCGAGGCCGGGAGGCTGACTGTTGTCCTGGTCCGGTTCCGGACCTCGAGGGCCTGTCGGGGTGGTCACATCGGGTCACGGTCAGCTGTGCTGATCGGGAGGTGATGAGCCTCCTGACCTGCGGTGATGGGGGTCGGTGGCAGTCAGTTGATCTTCGTGGGTGGATCGGGGCGCTCAAACAGGCCTACCATGGTCGGTGACGGCGAGTGGTGTGGCCATCTGGTCACTCTCCGTCGAATCTGGGAGGGAGACCGGCGTGTCCGAGGCACCGCTGACGGTCGGTCAGACCGTCGAGCGCGCTCGTACCGACGCGTCGATGACCCTCGCCCAGGTGGCCGCGACGACGCGGATCCGGGCCACCGTCATTGCGGCCATCGAGGACGACGACTTCCGCCTCTGCGGCGGCGATGTCTACGCCCGGGGCCACCTCAAGAGCATCGCGACCGCCGTGGGCATGGACCCGACCGCGATCGCCGCCCAGTTCGACGCCGAGCGAGGCAATGCCCAGGCTGCAGCGTCGGTCGTGGAGCCGATCATGCAGCCCACCCACGTGATGGAGGCCGGCTCGTCCGGCGGTGGGCTCGGACTCGGTGCGTTGGCCGGCACGCTCGGCGCCACCATGCACGGCGACCGCAAGGGTGCCAACTGGACCGCGGTCATGGCGCTCGCCCTGGTCGCGATCGTCGCGGTCGGAGCCATCTCGATGCTGAGCAACCGCTCGAGCGGGAGCGCGGTCGCCTCCACCCCGACCCTCGGTGCCAGCAGCACCCCGGCCGCCACCCAGCCGACGTCGGCGGCTCCGACGACCTCGGTCTCGACGAGCCCGACTCCGGCGAGCAGCCCACCCGACGTCGTCGCCGAGGCCAACGGCGTCTCGGTCGCCCTCACGGTGACCGGCCGCGCCTCGTGGGTGCGGGCCAGCACCGACAGCGGCAAGACGATCTTCGAGGGCACGATGAAGAGCGGCGACACCAGGACGTTCCGCGACAAGACCAAGGTCAAGCTCATCGTCGGCAACGCCGGCGCGGTGTCGCTCGTGGTCAACGGCAAGGACCTCGGCGCGCCCGGCAGCAGCGGCGCGGTCCTCAAGACCGAGTTCGGCCCCGGCGACCCCACCAACCCCTCCGCCTGACGCAGCCCCAGCCCCAGCCCAGCCCCGTACCCAGGCGCGTGATCTTGGTCCAGTGCTTGTTTCCGGGCGTGGGAAACCATCACACGACCAAGATCACGCGGAACTTCGTGGGGGTGGGTGGCCATAGGCTCTGGGTATGACTGACGAGCTGACCATCACCCGACGGGTCGCGCTCGTGACGTTGGGCTGTGCGCGCAACGAGGTCGACTCCGAGGAGCTGGCCGGACGCCTCGCCGCCGACGGCTGGGAGCTGGTCGCCGACGCGTCGGAGGCTGACGCGGTCATCGTCAACACCTGTGGCTTCGTCGAGGCCGCGAAGAAGGACTCCGTCGACACGTTGCTCCAGGCGGCCGACCTCAAGACCACCGGCCGTCCGCAGGCCGTGGTCGCCGTCGGCTGCCTCGCGGAGAGGTACGGCGAGCAGCTCGCCGAGACCTTGCCCGAGGCCGACGCCGTGCTCGGCTTCGACGACTACGCCGACATCGGTGCCCGGCTGCGCCGCATCCTCGCCGGCGAGCAGCACGTGCCGCACGCGCCGCGGGACCGCCGCCTCCTGCTGCCCATCTCCCCGACCGACCGCGTCGACAGCGCCGTGGCCCTCCCGGGGCACGGCCAGCCCAGCACCGACGCGATCGGCCCCTACGCGACCGAGCAGACCGTGGCCGACTCGACTCGCGACGTCGGGGCTGACGCCCCCGACCTGCCCGACGGTGTGGCACCCGCGAGCGGCCCCCGGGTCGTCCGCCGCCGTCTCGGCAGCGGTCCGAGCGCGCCGCTCAAGCTCGCCTCGGGCTGCGACCGGCGGTGCGCGTTCTGCGCGATCCCGGCGTTCCGCGGCTCCTTCGTCTCGCGCCGACCGACCGACATCCTCACCGAGGCGCGCTGGCTCGCCGATCAGAGCGTGCGCGAGGTCGTGCTGGTGAGCGAGAACTCCACGTCGTACGGCAAGGACCTCGGAGACCTGCGGCTGCTCGAGACGCTCCTGCCCGAGCTTGCCGCGATCGAGGGCATCGACTGGGTCCGGGTGTCCTACCTGCAGCCTGCGGAGACGCGACCCTCGCTCCTCGAGGTCATCGCCACCACACCCGGCGTCGTGCCCTATTTTGACCTGTCGTTCCAGCACGCCTCGTCCGATGTGCTGCGCCACATGCGCCGCTTCGGCGGCACCGAGTCGTTCCTCGATCTGCTCGCCGCCGCCCGCGCGCTGTCGCCCCAGGTAGGTGCGCGCAGCAACGTCATCGTCGGGTTCCCGGGCGAGACCGAGGACGACGTCGAGGAGCTCGAGCGTTTTCTCGTCGCCGCCAGGCTCGACGCCGTGGGCGTGTTCGGCTACTCCGACGAGGAGGGCACCGAGGCCGCGACCTACGACGGCAAGCTCGACGACGACGTCATCCGCGACCGGGTCGAGCGACTCTCCGCACTCGTCGAGGAGCTCACCTCGCAGCGCGCCGAGGACCGCCTCGGCGAGACGGTCGAGGTGCTCGTCGAGTTCGTCGGCGACACCGGTGACGGCCCGATCGTGGAGGGCCGCAGCGCCCACCAGGCACCCGAGGTCGACGGCTCGACCCTGCTCGTCGACGGTGCCCTCGACGCGTCGTCGTTGACCGTCGGTGACCTCGTCACCGCGACCGTGGTCGGCTCGGACGGAGTCGACCTCGTCGCCGCGGTGACGGCTCGTCGATGACCGAGGTCCGACGCCGGTGAAGCCGCCGCCCCCCGACCACGTCGGCGACCCCGTCCAGTCGCCGTCGGCCGTCAACCTCCCCAACGCGTTGACGATGCTGCGTCTGCTGCTGGTGCCGGTGTTCCTGTGGCTGCTGCTGCGCGACGGCGGCGACGACTCGGTGTCGCGCGTCTGGGCCGCGATCGTCTTCGTGATCGCGGGCGCGACCGACTTCGTCGACGGGGAGCTCGCTCGGCGACAGGGACTGGTCACGACGTTCGGCAAGATCGTCGACCCCATCGCCGACAAGGCGCTGACCGGTGCCGCCCTCCTCGGGCTCAGCTCCCTGGGCGACCTGCCGTGGTGGGTGACGATCGTGATCCTGGTGCGCGAGGTCGGCGTCACGCTGCTGCGCTTCTGGGTGATCCGGATCGGCGTGATCCCCGCGAGCCGTGGCGGCAAGGCGAAGACGGCGGCGCAGATGCTCGCGATCCTGCTCTTTCTCCTCCCGGTCACCGGCTGGCTTCTCACCGCGCGCGCCCTGGTCATGGGCATCGCGGTGCTGCTCACCCTCGGCACCGGGGTCGACTACATCGCGCGGGTCTGGCGCCTGCGTCGGCTCGGAAGGACACCCGCACCGTCGTGAGCTCGCTGACCGCGCCGGAGTGCGCAGCCCTCGTCGTACGCCACCTCACCGACCGCGGCCAGACCCTGGCCGTGGCCGAGTCCCTCACCGGGGGCCTGGTGCTCGCGACCCTCGTCTCGGTGCCCGGTGCCTCGGCGGCAGTTCGCGGGGGAGTCGTGGCCTATGCGACCGACACCAAGACCTCGATGCTCGGGGTCGATCGCGACCTGCTCGACCGGGCCGGACCGGTGGACCCCCACGTCGTGACCGCGATGGCCACCGGGGTGCGTGAGCGCCTCGGCGCCGACTGGGGCATCGCGACGACCGGGGTCGCCGGCCCCGACACCCAGAACGGCAAGGCGGTCGGCACCGTCTATCTCGGCATCGCCGATCCCGACGGCGAGGTCCACGCCGTCGCCCCGCCGATGGTCGCGGGCCGCAGCCGCGACGAGATCCGCGAGGCCACCGTGCTCGCCGTGCTCGACCTGCTGCGCCTGCGGCTGGAGTCACCTGTGACCGACTTCGGGGTCTGAACCCCTCAGGACCGCCTCGTCGCGGCCGACCGGGACGGTGCCGGGCGCGCTGCCGACCTGGCGCTTCCGGGGTCGGACCGAGCACAAACCCGGTGGCGCTGTCGGGAACACTGGCGCACGATTACAGCGTTACACACTCGACGGCACCGCCTGGCGACCGTCGACCCGTACCTCGAAAGGTGTGCCCGTGATCCCCAGCGCTGCCACCCTCCCCGCCCCCGCGGGCGCCCTCGCGCGACGCGCCGGGATCGCCCGACCGGGTAGTGCTCCTGCACCAATGGTCACCGCCCGGTACGCTGGTGTCACTGTTCCCGGCGCCGACGCCCGGGTCCGAGCTGCGAGAGGAGGTGCGCCCGTGATCGTTCTCCGTCGAGTCATCGGCGACGAGCTGCGCCGTCGACGTCAGGACCAGGGACGCACCCTGCGCGAGGTGTCGAGCGCTGCTCGCGTCTCGCTGGGCTACCTCTCGGAGGTCGAGCGTGGCCAGAAGGAGGCCAGCAGCGAGCTGCTCGCCTCGATCTGCACCGCCCTCGACGTCCCGCTGGCCATCGTGCTGCGCTCCGTGAGCGACGAGGTCGCCGTGCTCGAGGGCGTCGCCCCCGTCACCGACCTCCCGGTTCCCGCGGCCTCCGTCGTCGCTGCAGCCTGATCTCCGCTGTGCCCGAGCGTTCCCCGCACTCTCGTGCGGGCAACGCGATGGGACGTACGCGCACCGCTGCCCTCGACGGCGCCCGCCGGGTCCTGGCAGAGCACGGGGTGCGCAAGGCCACGATGGGTGATGTCGCCGTACGCGGCGGCCTGGCCAAGGCCACGCTCTACAACCACTTCCGCACCAAGGACGACCTCGTCGCCGGTCTCGTCCATGACGAGGTCACCGAGCTCGCCGGCGACTGCGTCGACCTGGCTGGCGATGACCTGGCCGTCGCGCTGACCCGCGCGGCAGACGGCATCGCAGCGCACCCCGTGCTGGCCGGTCTTCGGACCGTCGAGCCCGGGGCGCTGCTGCCTCTGGCCGCTCCGAACGACGCGGCAGGCTGGGACCTGGTGCGCGCACAGGTCGCGCTCGTGCTCGATGCAGCCGACCGCTCCAGCGACCCGGAGCACGTCGACTATGTCTGTCGCTGGCTCGCCTCGCACGTGCTCGAGCCCGGCACCCCCGACTCCCGGGCGCAGCAGGCCAGGCTCGTGACCGCGCCCCTGCCCTCCGCAGTGCGCACCACGACCTTCGCCACCGCCCCCACCCCCTGAGCCACCCCCAACATCCGCGTGATCTTGGTCGTGTGGCTGCTTCCGGGGTCAGGAAACGACCACACGACCAAGATCACGCCATGTTCTGGGGGTGTGTTCAGACCTTCGCGGCCTTGGCGGCGAGGAACTCGCGTACTTCGCTGGTGAACGACGAGCCGTCGAGGCGTAGGCCGTCGCGCCCGGGCTCGGAGCGCAGCGAGCGCTTGATCGCGTCGGCGTGCGCCGCGGGCACCCGACCGCTCGGGTCGGCGACCAGCGCGGCGCGCACGTCCGGCTCGAGGGTGGCCCACCAGTCGTCGAACGGGTGGCCGTGAGCGGCGACGAACACGTCGTAGGCGCCGGGAGCCCAGTGGTCCTGCTGGCGGTGACGTGCGCGGAGCGTGCGTACGTCGGCCCATGAGGTCACCGCCGCAGCGGGGTAGCGGTCGTCGAACGTCGCGGCGAACGCACCGTCGGGCAGCTGCACGATCTCGATCTGACGCTCGGACACACCTCGAGACTACGCGCCGCGAGCACCGGAATCGCACCGCGTCGACGGTGTGACGTACGCCGCGGTCTGGCGCTCGCAGCGCATCGGGTGGGCCGACCCGCATAGCGTCGGGAGTGCGCGGCGTGCCGACGTGGTGCTGTCGGGCGTCCGGCGAGAGGAGCTCGAATGAGCGACGTCGTGCACGATGCCGAGTCCCGGTCAGGAGGATCGCGCATCGCGAACGCGGCGTTGCGATCCCGGGTGACGAGCGCCGAGCAGGCGGCGACGTACATCCAGCCCGGTGATGCCGTGGGGATGAGCGGGTTCACCGGAGCCGGCTATCCCAAGGCGGTGCCCGGCGCGCTCGCGACGCGGATCCGCGAGGCGCACGCACGCGGTGACGCGTTCCGAGTCAAGGTCTTCACCGGTGCCTCGACCGCACCCGAGCTCGACGCGGCGCTCGCGGAGGCCGACGGAGTGGAGCTGCGCCTGCCCTACCAGTCCGACCCGGTGACTCGCGCGAAGATCAACGCGGGCGCGATGGAATACCTCGACGTCCACCTCTCGCACGTCGCGCAGCAGCAGTGGCAGGGGTTCTACGGAGACCTCGACGTCGCCGTCATCGAGGTCTCGGGCGTCACCGGGTCGGGGCGCCTGATCCCGTCGTCGTCGGTGGGCAACAACAAGACGTGGATCGACCGCGCCGACCGGGTGATCCTCGAGGTCAACTCGTGGCAGCACCGGGACCTGGAGGGCATGCACGACATCTACTACGGCACCGCGCTGCCGCCGCACCGGATGCCGATCCCGATCGTGCACCCGCAGGGACGTATCGGTGAGCTCTACTTCCGCTGCGACCCGGCCAAGATCGTCGCGATCGTCGAGACCGACGCGCCCGACCGCAACTCGCCGTTCGCCTCGCCCGACGAGGTGTTGCGCCTCATCGCGGGCCACGTGCTGGAGTTCCTCGACCACGAGGTCTTCCACGGTCGCATCCCCGGCGACGGACTCCTGCCGCTGCAGTCCGGTGTCGGCAACGTCGCCAACGCGGTCATGGCCGGGCTCAACGCCGGGCCTTACGGCAACCTCACCGCCTACACCGAGGTCATCCAGGACGGCATGATCGAGATGCTCGACTCGGGCAAGCTGCGCTCGGTCTCGGCGACGTCGTTCTCGCTGAGCCCGGACGCCGTGACCCGGATGTATGACGACATGCGCACCTATCGCGACCGGATCCTGCTGCGCCCGCAGGAGATCAGCAACCACCCCGAGGTCATCCGTCGCCTCGGCGTCATCTCGATGAACGGCATGATCGAGGCCGACGTCTACGGCAACGTCAACTCCACCCACGTGATGGCCTCGCGCATCCAGAACGGCATCGGCGGCTCCGGCGACTTCGCCCGCAACGCCTACGTCTCGATGTTCCTCAGCCCCTCGACGGCGAAGGACGGCGCGATCTCGGCGATCGTTCCGTTCGTGAGCCATGTCGACCACACCGAGCACGACGTCGATGTCATCGTCACCGAGCAGGGTCTCGCCGACCTGCGCGGCCTCTCGCCCAAGCAGCGGGCGCGCGTGGTGCTCGAGAAGTGCGTGCACCCCGACTATCGCCCGCAGCTCACCGACTACCTCGACCGCGCGGCGGTGTCCGCCTACGGCCAGCACACACCGCACCTGCTCGGTGAGGCGCTGTCGTGGCACGACCGCTTCGTCACCGTGGGCACGATGCGCGTCTAGGCCGATCTAGTACGTCGTCCGCGGCGCCCGCTGGCGGCGCACGGCGCTGCGCTCGGGGGAGCCGGGCGCGGGGGCGGGTCCTGGCTGGCAGGTCGGGCACCAGTAGGTGATCCGGTCGTAGGGCGCCACACCCTGCATCGCACTCGCGACGGGCGTCCCGCAGCGCAGGCAGGGGCGGCGCGAGCGCTCGAACACGTAGTGGTTGCGGCCGGCGCGGGGGTCACCCGTCGTGGTCTGCGCGGCGTGCGCCTTGTTGGCGTCGAGCAGGCGCCGGGCGGTGTCGACGAGCGCGCCGAGGTCGTCGACCTCGGCGACGGGCGTCCACGGGGAGGTGCGGCGTAGGAACAGGCTCTCGGCCTTGTAGAGGTTGCCGATGCCGGCGAGGTTGCGCTGGTCGAGGAGCGCCTGCCCGATCTCGGGATGCGGGTCGGAGCCCAGACGGCGCAGTGCCTCGTCGCGGTCGAACGCCGGGTCGAGGAGGTCCGGGCCGAGGTGGCCGACCACGGCGTCCTCGCGGGCGGTCTCGACCAGCTCGAGCACGGGCAGGCGATAGCCGATCGCATCCCACTAGTCGTTGGAGAGCACCACGCGCACCTGCCAGCCGGGGCCGCCGGTCCAGCGCTGACCGGGGCGGTGCAGGTGCCACCTGCCGTCCATCCGCAGGTGGCTGTGCACCGTGAGGCCGCCCTCGATGCGGGTGAGCAGGTGCTTGCCCCGCGCGACCACCTCGAGCACCGAGCGGTCGGTGAGGTCGGTGGTCGCGAGCGACGGCACCCGGAAGTCGGTGCGGGTGAGATCGCGCCCGGCGAGCGCATCGTGGAGGCGCTTCGCGACGAGCCACACGGTGTCGCCCTCGGGCACCTCGTCGCCTCCGCTCGTTTCGGCCGTTCGCTCACGGGGCATGGACCGCTCTGACAGCCTCGTGGTGACAGCGCCTCGCGTACACCTTCGTCGGGAACGAGGCTCGGTGCGAGTGCAGTTGTGACGCGCAGCCGGATTCGTCGTACCGAAACTCGCAACAGGGAGTGCACATGAGGATCGCCGTGCTGGGCACCGGAGTCGTCGGCACCACGTTGGGCACGGCGCTCGTGCGCACCGGCCACGAGGTGCGGCTCGGGTCGCGCACCGCCGGCAACGAGAAGTCGCTCGCGTGGGTGGCGGAGACCGGCGACCACGCGAGCGAGGGCACGTTCGCCGACGCCGCAGCCTGGGCCGAGGTGGTCGTCAACGCGACCGGAGGGCTTGTCTCGCTCGACGCGCTGACGGCCGCGGGTGCCGACAACCTCGCCGGCAAGGCGCTGCTCGACGTCTCCAACCCGCTCGACTTCTCCGGCGGGTTCCCGCCGTCGGTGAAGCAGCAGGACGGCCGGAGCATCGGCGAGCAGATCCAGTCGGCCTTCCCGACGGCGAAGGTCGTGAAGACGCTCAACACGATGACTGCCGCGGTCATGACTGCCCCGCGGTCGCTCCCGGGTGCCCACACGGTCTTCGTGGCCGGTGACAGCGCCGAGGCCAAGGAGCTCGCCGGCCTGCTGCTGCTGGCCTTCGGCTGGGCCGAGGACGAGATCGTCGACGTCGGCGCGATCACCGCAGCCCGCGGTCTCGAGCTCTACCTGCCCCTGTGGCTCAGCCTCATGGGCAGCCTGGGAACCCCGACGTTCAACGTCCACGTCGTACGCCCCTGACCCCAGCCGGACCCACGATGCTGGCGCAACTGCGGTTGAGGGTGGCCGTTCAGCAGCAGATGCGCCAGCAAGGCGGGTCCGTCACCAGCGCTGGGCCTGCAGGGGTGACACCTGCGCGAGGTGGTCGAAGTCGCGGTCGCGGTGCACGAGCACGGCGTCGTGCCGGATCGCGACGGCGGCGATGAGGCAGTCGACCAGGCTGCGTACGGTGAATCCTCGGCCTCGGGCGTCGCGGTAGAGCCTGGACGCTGACCTGAAGTCGAGAGCGGGCTCGAAAGACAGACTGGGCAGTCCGTCGACGACGCGAGCCACCTGCGCGGCGGAGGCCGCCGCCGGCCCGCACAACAGCTCCATCGCGATCGGTTCACACACGCAGACGGTGTGGCCGGAGCCGCTCTCGAGCGCGGCCCCGAGCGAGTCCGACAGCGACGGCGCGACATCGCGGAAGTGCGCGATCCACACCGAGCTGTCGACGAGGAGGCGGGTCACAGCTCGGGTGCGCCAGAGCCGGACCGCATCTCCTCGAGGTCGCCGTCCCACCCGATTCCCTGGAGGGAGCGGATGAAGGCGGCGTCGACCTGGGAGGCGAGGAGGCGGCGCAGGGCGAACTCCACCGCGCTGCGCTTGGTGGTCAGCGAGAACCTGCTCATGACCTCGGCCACGAGCTCGTCGTCGAGCTCGATGTTCGTACGGCTCATAGCGAGCAGAATACACCTCTGATACACCACGCAGGTGTATCGGGCCAGCGATGCTGGCGCACGCGTTGTGCAAGGTCGGGATTCAGCAGCAGTTGCGCCAGCATCGTGGGTCCGTTGGCTGGTACGGCGGTCAGCCTCGGAGGCGCAGGCCCTGGGGGGTGGCGGTGAAGCCGGCGGTCTCGAGTGCCTGGCCGAGGACCGAGTGCGGCGCGAGCACGGAGGCGCCGTCGGCGGTCTGCACGGTGAGGCGACCGAGCACGCCGGTCTTCACGGCTCGGGCCAGCGCCGCGCAGGCGGCGGCGAGCACCGGGGCGTCGTCGTCGGTCCACGAGAGCAGGGTGCGGCCGCCGCGCTCGACGTAAAGCACGAGGGCGCCGTCGACGAGGACCACGAGCGCGCCGGCCTTGCGTCCGGGCTTGTGGCCGCTCACGGCCTCGTCCGGGCGCTGCGGCCAGCCGAGGGCCGCGCCGTAGGGGTTGGCGGGATCGGTCGCGGCGAGCACCACCGCGTGCGGCGGAGCCGACGGGTCACGACGGTCGGGCGCCGCGCCGCGCACCCGGTCGATGGCACCCGGGAGCGCGAACTGCGCGGCACCGAGACCCTCGACGACGTAGGCGCGACGACAGCGACCGGCATCCTCGTACGCCGACAGCACGCGGTAGACACCGGCGAAGCCGCCGGTGATGCGCTCGGCCACGACTGCCCCGCGGGTCACGACGCCGTGCCGGTCGAGCAGTCCTTCGGCCAGTGCTGCCGCGCGCAGGGTCGGGTCGTCACGTCGCGGCTCGAGCAGCGACCATCGACCGGCAACCGCGGGGGGCCCTGAGCGCGTGGGCATCCCGGCCCGTGCCGGTCGGGCGTAGCGCGAACGCGGGCGCGAGCGCGCAGGGGCAGCAGCGGTGCGGGGCTTGCGCGCCGGACCCGAGAGCCGCGAGCGCAGCGGTGCCCACGTGTCACCGGTGATCTGCCCGCTCCACACGAGGTCCCACAGCGCCTCGACGAGCGCGGCGTCGTCGACGCCACCCCCACCCGGTGCGACGACGGGACCCACGCGGTCCGACAGCGCCCGGAAGAACCAGCCGCCGCCACCCCCGAGCGTGTCGACGAGCGCCCGGTGCACGTCGGTGAGCTCGAGCTCGACGACCTCCGCGAGGAGCAGGTCGGCGGAGTCCGTGGGCGCCAACGCGATCCAGCCGTCGCCACCGGGCAGCGCACCCGCTCCGGCCCACACGACCTCGCCCGCCGACGTCAGCTCGTCGAGCATCGCCGGCTGATAGCCCTCGATACGCGAGGGCAGCACGAGGGTCTCCCAGGCCGACGCCGGCACCATCACGCCGGCGAGCTGCTCGATGATGCGCAGCACGCCGTCGGGTCCGCGCAGGCGACCGCCGACCTGCTGCCACTGCGGGAGGAACACGCCCAGAGCCTCCGGTGGCACCGGCTCCGCCTCGCGTCGCAGCGCAGCGACCGAGCGACGCCGGATCAGCCGCAGCACCTCCGCGTCGCACCACTCCGTGCCCGAGCCGCCGGGGCGGAACTCCCCGCTCACGACGCGGCCCGACGCCGCGAGCCGCGTCAGCGCGCCCGTCACGACAGCGGTGCCGAGGCCGAAGGAGGTGGCGACGGCGGGTGCGTGGAACGGGCCGTGGGTGCGGGCGTATCTCGACACGAGGTCGCCCACCGGATCGGGTACCGGCTCCAGGAACGCATCCGGCAGCCCTACCGGAAGTGCTGTGCCCAGGGCATCGCGCAGGCGCGCGGCATCCTCGACCGCTGCGACAGTGTCGATCCCTGCGATGCGTACGACGATCGCGCGTCGCGCCGTGATCAGCAGGTCGACCCACGCGTCCTGGCCGCCGCGCTCGACGATCGCAGCACGGGTCAGCGGCCCGAGCTGGCGCAACAGGTCGGCCACGCCCTCGGCGTCGCGCACGTGCCGGTCGCTCACGAGCCGCTGCAGCTCGACCTCGACCGTCGCCAGCGACTCGGGGTCGAGCAGGTCGCGCAGCTCGGCCTGTCCGAGCAGCTCGGCGAGCAGCGTGGGGTCGAGGGTGAGCGCCGCGGCTCGCCGCTCGGCGAGCGGGGAGTCACCTTCGTAGAGGAACGCCGCGACGTAGCCGAACAGCATCGAGCGCGCGAACGGCGACGGCGTCACCGTCTCCACCTCGACGACGCGGATCTCGCGGGACTGAACCGAGCGCATCAGCGAGATCAGACCGGGTACGTCGTAGACGTCCTGCAGCACCTCGCGCATCGTCTCGAGCACGATCGGGAACGAGCCGTACTGCGACGCGACCGAGAGCAGCTGCGCCGAGCGTTGTCGCTGCTGCCACAGAGGCGATCGCTTGCCCGGGTTGCGCCGCGGCAGCAGCAGCGCGCGGGCGGCCGACTCCCGGAAGCGTGCAGCGAACAGGGCCGAGCCGCCCGCTTCCGCAGTCACGAGCGCCTCGACGTCGTCGGGATCGATCAGCGCCGACTCGAGCACGCCCTTGAGGATGTCGTCGTCCTCGACGTCGGGCAGGCGCAGCACGATGCCGTCGTCGGCGTGCATCACCTGTGCGTCGACGCCGTGGCGCTCCCGGATCCGTGCCGCGATGGCGAGCGCCCACGGTGCGTGCACCTGTGCGCCGAACGGCGAGTGCACGAGGATCCGCCAGTCACCGAGCTCGTCGCGCACGCGCTCTACGACGAGCGTGCGATCGTCGGGCACGTGCCCGGTCGCGGCACGTTGGTCGTCGAGATACGCGAGCAGGTTGGTGCGGGCGCGCTCGTCGAGGCCGATCGCGACGAGACGCGCGTCGGCGTCGGGTCGTGGCAGCGCGACGACCTCGCGGACGAACGCGCCCATCGCGCGACCGAGCTCGAAGGGTCGACCGAGGGAGTCGCCGTGCCAGAACGGCAGGCGGCCCGCAAGACCCGGCGCGGGGGAGACGAGCACCCGGTCGTGCGTGATGTCCTCGATGCGCCAGCTCGACGCACCGAGGGCGAAGACGTCGCCGACGCGCGACTCGTAGACCATCTCCTCGTCGAGCTCGCCGACCCGGCTCTGCTTCTCGCCCACCAGGAAGACGACGAAGAGCCCGCGGTCGGGGATCGTGCCGCCGCTGGTGACCGCAAGTCGTTGTGCCCCAGGGCGTCCGGTGATCGTGCCGGTGGTGCGGTCCCAGACGATGCGCGGGCGCAGCTCGGCGAACTCGTCGCTCGGATAGCGCCCCGCGAGCATGTCGAGCACCGCGTCGTAGGCCGACTGGGGGAGCGAGGCGAAGGGCGCCGCACGCCTGACGAGTGCCAGCACGTCGTCGACGTGCCACGCGTCGAGCGCCGTCATCGCCACGACCTGCTGCGCCAGGACGTCGAGCGGGTTGCGCGGCATGCGCATCTCCTCGATCAGCCCGGACTTCATCCGCTCCGCGACGACCGTCGTCTGCACGAGATCGCCGCGATACTTCGGCAGCACGACGCCCTTGCTCACCGCGCCGACCTGGTGACCCGCACGTCCGACGCGCTGCAGCCCGCTCGCGACGCTCGGCGGCGACTCCACCTGGATGACGAGGTCGACGGCGCCCATGTCGACCCCGAGCTCGAGGCTGCTCGTCGCCACGACTGCAGGCAGGCGCCCGGCCTTGAGGTCATCCTCGATGAGCGCTCGCTGCTCCTTGCTCACCGACCCGTGGTGCGCCCGGGCGAGCACCGTCGGCGCGCCCAGGCTCGCACCGGCCTGAGCCATGACGGCCGCCGGCGGAGCATCGAGCCCGAGCGCCTCTCCGGTCGTGCGCTCCACCCAGATCTCGTTGAGCCGTGCGGTCAGTCGCTCGGCGAGGCGCCGCGAGTTGGCGAAGACGATCGTCGAGCGGTGGGCCGCGATGAGGTCGACGACCCGCTCCTCGACCGCGGGCCAGATCGACGTACGACGGTCGTCACCTGCCGCTGACCCCGACACCTCGCCGGTGCTCGCGCCGAGCTCGGCCATGTCGTCGACCGGCACGACGACCTCGAGGGTGATCGTCTTGGTGCTCGGCGGCTTCACGATCTCGACCGGACGCGAGCCGCCGAGGAAGGAGGCGACCTCCTCGACCGGGCGCACGGTCGCCGACAGCCCGATGCGCTGCGCCGGCTGCTCGAGCAGGGCGTCGAGGCGCTCGAGGGAGATCGCGAGGTGGGCGCCGCGCTTGGTGCCCGCGAGCGCGTGCACCTCGTCGATGATCACGGTCGTGACACCGCGCAGCGAGTCGCGCGCGGCGGAGGTGAGCACCAGGAAGAGCGACTCCGGTGTCGTGATGAAGACGTCGGGCGGTTTCGTGCCGAAGCGGCGGCGCTCGTCGGCGGGCGTGTCCCCGCTGCGTACGCCGACGGTGACATCAGGCTCAGGCAGCCCGAGACGCACCGACTCCCGACGGATCCCGGTGAGCGGGCTGCGCAGGTTGCGCTCGACATCGACCGCGAGAGCTTTGAGCGGCGAGACGTAGAGCACCCGGCACCGCAGCCGCGGATCCTCGGGCGGGGGAGTGGCGGCCACCCGGTCCAGCGCCCAGAGGAAGGCCGCGAGGGTCTTGCCCGACCCGGTCGGCGCGACGACGAGCGCGTTGCGCCCGGACGACACCGCGTCCCACGCACCGACCTGCGCGGGAGTTGCCGCCTCGAACGCCGAGGTGAACCACGCGCGCGTCGCCGGCGAGAACCGCCCCAGGACGTCAGAGCCCGCCACCTCAGGAACCTCCGGCGCCGGCACCCGCACATCCTCTCCCGTCTGACCCACGCCCGCCGAGCCACCGCCCCACCGTCCAGGCTCCTGCGCGCCCGTCGTCACTGTCGCTGGCAGGTCGGTCGACGACGGCTGGTGCCTCGAACTCCCGCAGGATTTCCGGCGTCAGGGCTTCAGGCGGGTGCTCGGGGCCTCGATGATCACTGCATGGCTTCCACTCGGCAGGCACCTGCGGCATCCGTGGCCGGCTCCGTCGCGACCTCCGTCACGTTCAAGCAGCGACGGTTCCGGCGTACGGCGGCAGTGCTCAGCGTTGCGATCATCGCGGCGCTGATGCTCTCGGGGTGCGTCAAGCTCGACATGGCGTTGTCGATCCAGAGCAACGACACCGTCGACGGCACGGTGGTGTTCGCGGTCGACAAGAGCCTGCTCGAGCTCTCCGGCAAGAGCGCGGAAGAGGCGTGGAAGTCGGGGTCGACGAGCGCACCGTTCCCGACCTCGGCCACGAGCGGCTCGGTCACGACGAAGGTCTATGACCAGGAGGGGAAGTACGGCGAGACCTACACCTTCGCGAGCGTGCCGCTCTCGGAGTTCGACGGCACCAGCGCCACGGGCAAGGACGACAAGAGCATCAAGATCATGCACCAGGGCGACTACTTCGTCGTCTCCGGCGTCCTCGACATGTCGCAGGCGAGCCAGACCAGCAGCGGCAACGGGTCCAGCGCGTCGGCGCAGCCGATCCCGGCCGCGCTGCTCAAGAGCTTCGAGATCAAGATCGCGCTGACCTTCCCCGGAGAGGTCGTCGAGCACACCGGCACCCTCGACGGCACCACGGTGACGTGGGCGCCGCAGGGTGCGGAGAAGGTCGTGATCTCGGCGAAGGCCAAGGACAAGGCCGAGACGACCCTCGCCTCGGTGGTCACGAAGGTGCTGCCGTGGGCGGTTGCCGCTCTAGTCCTGCTCGGCCTCGCGCTTCTGCTCGTGCTCTTCCTGCGCCGCGCCGGTGGCTCGCGGTCCCCGGCCGACCAGCTCCCCGTCGACGGCCTCCCGGCAGCACCTGCTGCTGGAGCACCGCCCACCGACCTCTCGTTCGCGCCGCCCGCCCCGACCGGCGTCGCACCACCGGCTCAGACTGTGTTCGCACCGCAGGACCCGGCAGCTGTCGCGGCGCCGGTCCCTGCGGTGGCCACGCCCGACGGCGTTGGGGCCGACCCCGACGTGAGCCCGTTCGCTCCACCCGCCCCCGCCCCCGCCACCGATCCGCCCACCTCGCCACCGAGCTAGCCGGCCGGGTCCCTCGTCGGCTGCGGACGCGCCAGACGTGGCTCGGGCACCCCCACTGCACGCAACGCCGTGTCGATGATCGGCCCGGTCGCGGGTTGACCGTGGGTCGACATAGGGTCTCGCGCATGCGGCTGACGGAGTTCTGGACGCGCCTCGAGCACACGCTCGGGCCGGCCTATGCCCACTCCTGGGCCGCCGACCACGTCCTCGCCGGTCTCGACGGTCAGACCGTCGAGCAGGCGATCGCCGGTGGAGAGGAGACCGTCACCGTGTGGCGCGCGGTGCACGCCGAGCTCGGTCTGCACGCACGCGAGCGTTGACCGTCGTGTGACAGCGACCGACAGACGACGACGCGGGCGCCACCTCGAGGAGGTGACGGCCGCGTCGGTGTGCGCGCCGGAGAGGTGAGGCAGGCCTGACCCGAGGCGAGGCGGGACTGACGGGCAGCTCGAGGACGTGCGACATCTGTACGACCCTGGTCCGGCGTGTCGTGGTCGCGTCGAACACTCGTTCGATCTAGTCTGTGCTCTGTCCGACCCACCCGACCGCCGCACACCGCAGCGGGAGGGCAGACCGGACCCGGCACGAGAACGACAGCCTGTCCGCACGTGAGCGTTATCCCCACGAGGCACCGGCCCGGCCGGTCGTCCCCAGGGGGAGAGCCGGTGCGACGGCGTTGTCGGACCCGTTCCGTAGCGTCGCGTCCGTCGTCATCCGCTCTCGTACACGAAGGCAGGTCCACATGGCCCCCTCCGACCGCAAGTCCCCCGGCGGTTCCGGCGGTTCCGACCGCGAGAAGGCGCTCGACACCGCACTGGCCCAGATCGAGCGCCAGTTCGGCAAGGGGTCGGTCATGCGCCTCGGCCAGGAGGGCCGGGCACCCGTCGAGGTGATTCCGACCGGCTCGGTCGCTCTCGACATCGCGCTAGGCATCGGCGGTCTCCCGCGTGGCCGTGTCGTCGAGATCTATGGCCCGGAGTCCTCCGGCAAGACCACGCTGGCGCTGCACGCGATCGCCAACGCGCAGAAGGCCGGCGGCATCGCCGCGATCATCGACGCCGAGCACGCGCTCGACCCTGAATACGCCCGGGCCCTCGGCGTCGACATCGACGCCCTGCTCGTCAGCCAGCCCGACAACGGCGAGCAGGCCCTCGAGATCACCGACATGCTCATCCGCTCCGGCGCGATCAGCGTCATCGTCATCGACTCCGTGGCCGCCCTCGTGCCCCGCGCGGAGATCGAGGGCGAGATGGGCGACAGCCACGTCGGCCTCCAGGCCCGCCTCATGAGCCAGGCGCTGCGCAAGCTCGCCGGCGCGCTGAGCAACTCCAACACCACCGCGATCTTCATCAACCAGCTGCGCGAGAAGATCGGCGTGATGTTCGGCAGCCCCGAGACCACCACGGGTGGCAAGGCGCTCAAGTTCTACGCCTCGGTCCGCCTCGACGTGCGTCGGATCGAGACCCTCAAGGACGGCACCGACGCGGTCGGCAACCGCACCCGCGTCAAGGTCGTGAAGAACAAGATGGCGCCGCCGTTCAAGCAGGCCGAGTTCGACATGATCTACGGCGAGGGCATCTCCCGCGAGGGCGGTCTCATCGACATGGGTGTCGAGCAGGGCTTCGTCCGCAAGTCCGGCGCCTGGTACACCTACGAGGGCGACCAGCTCGGGCAGGGCAAGGAGAACGCCCGACAGTTCCTCAAGGACAACCCGGACCTCTCCGACGAGCTCGAGGTGAAGATCAAGACCAAGCTCGGCATCGGCGGCTATGCCGAGATCCCGGCGGCGGAGGAGATCATCGTCGTCCCGGACCACGTGCCGATCGACCTGTGATCGGCCTGCTGTCGTGATCAGCTCACGTCCGTCGTCGGCCGGAAGGCCCATCTCGGGGTCGTCGGCCGACGACGTGCCGGAGGCCGAGGCTCTCGAGATCGCACGTGAGATCTGCCTGTCGCAGCTTGCCTCCTCGCCGAAGTCCCGAGCTCAGCTCGAGACCGTGCTCAAGCGCCGAGGCACCCCACCGGACATCGCTGCGGCGGTGCTCGACCG
>JANXWJ010000032.1 GCA_025351185.1 Candidatus Nanopelagicales bacterium | reverse complement strand
CCGAGAGGCGGCTCGAGCAGCGACCGAGCGCTATGCCCGCGCCGAAGCCACCGGCGCCCTCGAAGGTCTGCCCGTCGTGCTCAAGGAGGAGCAGCCCATCGCGGGCCGGTCGGCGCGCTTCGGGTCGTTGCTGACCGAGGGCTACGTCTCCCCCGACACCCATCCCGTCCCCGAACGCGTGATCGCAGCCGGCGCCGTCGTGCACGCGCGCACGACCACTCCCGAGTTCTCGTGCGCGGCCTACACCCACTCGACGCTGTGGGGCATCACCCGCAACCCGTGGAACCCGGACTACACCCCGGGTGGCTCGTCCGGCGGCTCCGGCGCCGCGCTCGCCTCGGGCACGGCTTACCTCGCCAGCGGCTCCGACATCGGCGGCTCGATCCGCATCCCCGCGTCGTTCTGCGGAGTGGTCGGCTTCAAAGCGCCCTACGGCCGGGTCCCGGCGATGCCGCCGTTCAACCTCGACACCTACTGCCACGACGGGGCGATGGGGCGCACTGTCGCCGACGTCGCCCTGCTGCACAACGTGATCCAGGGCCAGCACCCCTACGACCACGTGTCCCTTCCTGCGCTGCCGATCCCCGCCGACCTAGGCGACGTACGCGGCCTCCGAATCGCACTTGCCGTCACGCTGGGCGACTTCCCGGTGGAGCCCGAGGTCGAGGCCAACACCCGTCGCTTCGCCGAGGCGTTGCGCACCGCTGGCGCGATCGTCGACGAGGTCAAGGTCGAGATATCGCGCGACGACCTCTTCCGCACCGCGCTGGTGCACTTCGGCGCGATCATGGGCCCGTCGATGGCCGAGATCGCCGACCCCTCGGACCCTCGGTTCGAGACGTACACGCGCCAGTTCCTTGAGCTGTCGAGCGCGACCTTCGCACAGGTCGGTCTGTACGCCGGACTGACCGGCGAGGCGGTCGTGCACCGTGCGCTCGCCGACGTGTTCGTAGACCACGACGCCCTGGTCTGCCCGACCATCGGTGGCTTCGGCTTCCGCGCTGGGGAGGAGTACCTCGACGGCATCGACGTGGCGGGCGTGCACCTCGACTTCTACCTGCTGGCCTGCCTCACCCCGGTGTTCAACGTCGCGAGCCGCCACCCGGTGCTCAACGTGCCGTCGGGTCTCGCACCCAACGGCGTGCCCACGGGTGTGCAGGTCGTGGCCCGTCCCTACGACGACGTCACGGCGTTCCATGTCGGCGCTGCGGCCGAACGCGAGCTCGGGCTATGGAATGACCCGTCCTGGCGCCCGGCACTGTGACGATCACGTACCGCAATGTGACGACCCGGTAAACCTCGCCGCGTTCTCGCTCGGACCCGAACGATCCACGACAGGCTCCACCCAGGCCTGACCCCAGACCGACTCGATGTGGCCCTCCGGAAGGACAATTCTCAGATGATGGACACGACATCGCGCCGCAGGATCCTCGGCGTGATCACCACCGCGGCTGCGCTCGCCTTGACCGCGGCGTGCAGCGGGGCACCGGCCCCCTCCACCAGCGGGAGCGCGACCGCCCAGACGTCGGACTTCGTGGTGGACACTCCCGCCCCGACCAAGGACGCCGGGGACGTCGTGTGGGCCACGTACCGCGAGACTCAGACCCTCGACCCGATCCAGGGATTCGACTACCCCGAGCAGACCGCGGACTCCATCCTCTGCGAGCCGCTGCTGCGCCAGAAGAACGACATGACCTACGGCGACGGCCTGGGCAAGCTCACCCAGACCTCCGACACCGAGTTCAGCTTCGAGATCAACGCCAACGCGACGTTCTGGGACGGCAACCCCGTCACCGCTGAGGACGCCGTGTTCAGCCTCAAGCGTGCGGCCGACCCCAAGGGTGGCGGCTTCTACTCTGCCGTGTTCGACAGGGTGAAGTCGATCGAGGCCGCCGGTCCCAAGGCGGTCAATATCGTCCTCACACAGCCCGACTACTGGCTGCTCGGTGAGCTGTCGTCGACTCCGGGCTCGATCGTGGAGAAGAAGTTCGCCGAGGCCAAGGGCAAGGACTTCGGGACGGTGGGGGCCGGGGTCATGTGTTCGGGGCCGTTCAAGCTCGACACCTGGCAAACCGGCAAGGGCGTCAAGATGGTTCCGAACCCGACCTACTGGGACACCACATTGCCCAAGCCCAAGCTGACGAGCTTGACGCTCATCGGCGTGCCGGACGACGCGACCCTCACCGCGGGCCTCAAGACCGGAGCGATCCAGGGCGGCTACGCCATCGCGCTCTCGACTCTCGGTCAGCTCCAGACCGACCCGAGCGTGAAGGTCTATCAGGGCGCCCCGTTCCTCTCGGCCGCCATGGTTATCAGCGCGACCAAGGGACCGCTCGCCGACCCCAAGGTGCGCCAGGCCGTCAGCCTCGCACTTGACCGCAAGGGCATCATCAACACGGTCTTCAAGGGCGCCGGCAACATCCCCCGTGCGCTGCAGGGCTCCGGCACCTGGGGCACGGCGGTCGACACGTTCAAGACTGGGTACGACGCTCTTCCGGCCATGGACCAGGACCTCGCCAAGGCGCGGGAACTCGCCAAGACGCTCAACGTCGCCGGTCAGACAGTGACGATCGGAGCCTCGAGCGGCATCCCCGCCCTGAACTCCGAGGCCCTCGCGTTCAAGGCGGCGTGCGAGGCCATCGGCCTCAAGGTGGAGGTCCAGAACGTCAGCCCGTCCAACTACATCAACTACTTCATCGACCCGAAGGCGTGGGGCTCCGTCGACGCGTTCGCCACGTCGAACTACGGTGACTACGCCGACCCGGCGGGGCTCTACAAGACGATGGCCTACAAGGGCGGATCCCAGAACTTCAGCGGCTGGACCGACCCGGCAGCCACGGCGGCCTTCGACGCTGCTCGCGGCGAGAAGGACGACACCAAGCGCGCCGCGCTCGTCGTCACAGCACAGAAGATCGTTACGGACCAGCTCGTTTGGTTCCCTCTCGTGGCGGCCAACAACGTACTGATCATGAACAACAAGGTCACTGGCGCACCGGCTACCTTCGTGTACATGTTCGGACCGTGGGCTGCCTACCTCGGCGGTGCGTGACCTGACCACTCGTTCGCACTGGTACTCGGGAGGTAGGGACCTTGCTCGCATTCCTTGGCAGACGACTGGCGATGCTCGTCGCCACGCTGCTCGTCGCGAGTTTCGCGATCTACGGTGCGCTCTACCTGGCACCCGGAAGCCCGATCGCGGCGCTCACCGGCGGCCGGTCCGTACCTCCCGAAGTACTGGCGCAGCTCGAGGAGCGCTACCACCTCAACGAGCCGTTCCTCACCCGCTACTGGCTCTGGCTCACCTCGGCGCTGCACGGTGACCTCGGCGAGTCGATCCCGCTGCACGAACAGGTCTCGACGCTCATCTCGCAACGCATCGGGGTCACGATCAGCCTCGTGCTCCTCACCTCGGTGATCATCATCGTGGTCGGGGTCGGGCTCGGGATCGTCGGTGCGCTGGGCCGAGGCACCGTCGACACCGGCGTGCTCTTCGCCTCGACCGTCTCGGCTGCGCTTCCCGCCTTCGCGGCCGCCGTGATCCTCCAGTTCGTCTTCGGCGTCATGCTCGGCTGGTTCCCCGTGCTCGGCACGGGAGACGGCTTCGTCGACGGCCTGCGCCACCTCACCCTCCCCGCGCTGGCCCTTGCTGCGACATCCGTCGCCCTCGTCACTCGAGTGACGAGGACTGCCGTGCGCGAGGAGCTCGGCCGCGAGCACGTGCAGACGGCGATCAGCCGCGGACTGCCCTGGTCGGGCGTCGTGCAACGGCATGTGCTGCGCAACGCGGCCATCCCGATCACGACGGTCGTCGGCATCACCATCGCCAGCCTCATCGCGCTCGCCGCCATCGTCGAGACCGCGTTCGGTCTCAACGGCCTCGGCGCCTACCTCGTGCAAGCGGCCCAGAACAAGGACTTCGCCGTCGTGCAGGGCATCAGCCTCGTGCTGGTGTTCGCGTTCGTCATCACCAACGTCGTCATCGACATCGCCTACGCGCTGCTCGACCCGCGTGTGACCCTCGGGAGCCGTGCCCAGTGAGCATCGAGATCCTCGACCCCGTCGCCGAGGCGGAGGAGGCCGCGCCGAGTCGGCGACGCCTGCGCGGCCTCGGAGTGATCGGCTGGGTGAGCATCGGGGTCATCGTGCTGGCCCTGCTGCTGGCGATCTTCGGACCGATCGTCCGGCCCTTCGACCCCAACCTCAGCGATCTATCCTTCGCCAACGTCGGGCCCTACGGATCGCACCTGCTCGGCTTCGACGGCCAGGGGCGCGACGTGCTGAGCCGGCTGATGGAGGGGGCTCGCACGACCGTCCTCGGAGCAGGCTTCGTGGCACTCATCGCCGTGGTCATCGGTACGACGCTGGCGATCGCCACCGCGTGGTTCGGCGGCAAGTTCGACGCGACGGTCTCGGCCGGCATCGACGTGCTCTTCGCGTTCCCCGGCATCCTGCTCGCCGTCGTCGCCGCTGCGGTCTTCGGGCCGAGCCTGTTTTCTGCCGGGCTGGCTCTCGCCATCGCCTACTCCCCCTATGTCGCCCGGGTCCTGCGCGGCGCCGCTCTCAAGGAACGCTCGATGGCCTACATCGCTGCACTCGAGGTACAGGGGTTTGGCGCCTGGCGGCTCTGCGCCCGCCACCTGCTGCCCAACATCTCCAGCCTCATCGTGGCGCAGGGGACGATCCTGTTCGGGTTCGCGATGGTCGACCTTGCCGCGATCTCGTTTCTCGGCCTCGGAGTCCAGTCGCCCCAGGCCGACTGGGGCGTCATGGTCGCCGAGGGCAAGACCGGCCTGCTGCAGGGCTACCCGCTCGTGTCGCTCGTCGCGGTGCTGTGCATCGTCGCGGTGGTGGCTGCGGTGAGCTTCCTGGGCGAACGTCTCGACGCCGGCTCACGGGACGTGCGCCGATGAGCAGCCTGCTCGAGGTCCGCGACCTCACCGTCGCCCTTGCGATGGACTCAGGCCCGCGCGAGGTCATCACGGGCACCTCGCTGGAGATCAGCGCCGGCGAGGCCATGGGCCTCGTCGGTGAGTCGGGCTCCGGCAAGTCGATGACTGCCAAGGCGATCGCTCGTCTGCTCCCCGACGGTGCGAAGGTGACCGGCTCGGTCATCTTCGACGGGACCGACGTGCTCTCGCTCAGCGGTGACGCGTTGCTCAAGCACCGCGCCGAGGTGGCCGTGGTGTTCCAGGACCCGCGCGCCCACATCAACCCCGTACGTCGGATCTCCGACTTCATGACCGAGTCGCTCCGCATCCTTGACGACGTCCCGAGGACGGAGGCGGTGCGCAAGGCCGCTGCGGCGCTCGAGGAGGTCGGCATCGACGATCCGGCCAAGCGGCTCAGGCAGTTCCCGCACGAGCTGTCGGGCGGAATGCTCCAGCGCGTCATGATCGCGACCGCGCTGCTGAGCGAACCGCGGCTGCTCCTCGCCGACGAGTGCACGACCGCGCTCGACGTCACGACCCAGGCTGAGGTCATGGCGATCCTCGACGACCTGCGGCGCGACCGCGGGCTGTCGATGCTGTTCATCACCCACGACCTCGAGCTGGCGGGCGCCGTCTGCGACCGCACCTGCGTGATGTACGCCGGCCAGATCGTCGAGACCAGTGTCGCGTCACGCCTGCACGAGGACCCGCTCCATCCCTACAGCGCCGCGCTCGTCCAGGCTCGGCCCGACATCACCTCGACCGCTGACCGTCTGGTGGCGATCCCGGGACGACCGGTCTCAGCGTTCGAGGCGCCGTCGGGATGCAGGTTCGCACCGCGGTGCCCGCATGCGCAGGAGTCCTGCCGGGCGCACGAACAGATCCTCACCGGGCTCGACGGCGGGCTCGTGCGCTGCGAGCGAGCGACCGATCTGCGCGGGACCCTCCTGGATGGTGCGCATGTCTGAAACCTCGATCCCTGCGACGACGAGCACCGAGGTCGAACCGGTGCTGTCGGTCCGCGGCCTGCGCAAGGTCTTCGGCACCCAGGTCGCCGTCGACGACCTGTCCTTCGACCTTCTGCCCGGCCGGTCGGTCGCGATCGTGGGTGAGTCCGGCAGCGGCAAGACGACCGTGGCCCGGATGATCGTGGGCCTCGAGAAGGCAACTGCCGGAACGATTATCGCTTGCGGACGTGACCGGTCCAAGCCCGCCAGGCGTGGTGCCGAGCGCAAGCTGCGCGGCCGCGAGGTCCAGATCGTCTTCCAGGACCCCTACTCCAGCCTCGACCCGCGCCAGTCCGGTGCCAACCTGATCGACGAGGTCCTCCGCGTGCACCACGACCACGACTCCGCAGCGCGCACCCGGATCGTGGGCGAGCTCGCCGACATCGTTGGTCTCGACAGGCGCCAGATCCACGCGATGCCTAGGGCACTGTCCGGCGGCCAGCGCCAGCGCGTCGCCATCGCACGTGCTCTCGCGACCGCCCCCCGCGTGCTCATCCTCGACGAGTCCGTGGCAGCGCTCGACGTCTCGATCCAGGCGCAGGTCCTCAATGTCCTCGCCGACATCCGCGACGAGCGCGGCATCAGTTATGTGCTCATCAGCCACGACCTCGCCGTCGTGCGTCAGCTCACCGAGGACGCACTCGTCATGCAGCGCGGCGTCGTCGTGGAGCAGGGGCGCACAGTCGACATCCTCGACAACCCGCAGCACGACTACACCCAGATGCTGCGCGCGAGCGTCCCCGGCCCCGGATGGAAGCCGCAGCGCATGCGCGAGCGGCTGAAGTCGGCGCAAGCGGCAGCCGCGAAGCCCTGAGCCGTAAGTCGCTGGTCACGCCTTGCGTGTGCGCCGCCGCTGCGGTGCCGCAGCCCCGAGACCGGCCAGGAAGGTCTCGAGCATCGTGGAGTAGACCGCGTCACCATCGACCAGGTGTGCGGCACGCCGGTCCTCGAGAGACGACGGCGCCAGCGGCTCGCGCGGATATGTGTAGTAGCTGCGTGCCATCTCGAGCTCGAAAGCCTGGGCCTTGGCCGGAAGCGCGATCACCTCGGCCGTCATGATGATGTGCCCCAACGTCATCTCGGCCACAGCTCGAACCCGGGCGATCGACTCGGTCTCGTCGAAGCCGATGGCCTTCATGTTCTCGATCATGCCGCGCACCACAGCCGTCTCCGCCGCACCGCCGGTGAATCGTGGGGCGACGGCACGCGCGAGACCGGGCCTGCTCAGGTAGGAGCGTCGCAGCGTCCACAGCACGTGGCGCAGGTTCGCGTAGGGGTCATCCACGGGTTGATAGGTGGTGACGACCTCCTCCATGAGCACGTCTGCCATGGCGAGGAGCAGCTCGTCCTTGTTGCGGAAGTGGCGATAGACCGCGCTGGGATCGGCGTCGAGAGCGCGCCCGAGGCGACTCATGGTGAGCTCGTTCATGTCGTCGGTGCCGACGATGCCCAGAGCCGCCTCAAGGATCAGCTCGCGCGACAACGACTTGCGCACCGGGACCGCTTGCTTCTTGGTGCTCATGCTCTGTCCCCCACGCCGACGAGCCCGTGGCCCGCACGAGGGGACGTGAACGAACGCCATGTCGCACTGCGGGCGTGGTCCGCGATGCCGTCGGTCACCGCCCGAACACCCGCTCACCCTCGACGTAGGTCGCGAGGACGGTCGTCTCGCTGATCGACGATGACGGGCCGGCGAACGGATCGCGGTCGAGGACGGCGAGATCAGCGGCATAGCCCTCGGCCAGGTGACCCGTGATGTCGTCGTGATGGTTCACGCGCGCGGACCCCGCGGTGTAGGCCGAGAGCGCGGATGCCAGCGAGAGCGCCTGCGACACATCGAGCGGCTCCGCATCGTCCCTGCCCGGGACCCGGCGGTTGACGGCGACGTGGATCCCGGCGAGCGGGTCCGCGCTCGAGACGGGCCAGTCACTGCCTGCCGCCAGTGCCGCGCCAGAACGTTCCAGGGCGCCGAACGGATACTGCCAACCGGCTCGCCGCTCGCCGAGGAACGGGATGGTCAGCTCGTCCATCTGCGCCTCGTGCGCCGCCCACAACGCCTGGATGTTGGCCGTGGCGCCTAGCTGCGCGAAGCGCGGGATGTCGTCGGGGTGCACGACCTGCAGGTGCGCGAGGTGGTGACGACCATCGGTCGGTCCGTTGGCCGCGCGCGCCGCCTCGAGCGCGTCGAGCGCGTGACGCACGGCGCGGTCACCGAGTGCGTGGAAGTGCACCTGGAATCCCGCGGCGTCGAGACGCGTGACGTACTCCTTGAGCCCCACGGGATCGACGAAGTCGAGCCCGTCGTTCTCGGTCTGGCAGCCGCAACCGTCCTCGTAGGGCTCGAGCATCGCGGCGGTGAAGTTCTCCGCGACGCCGTCGAGCATGATCTTCACCGTCGTCGGGCGGAAGAGACCGACGCCACCAGCACCGCGACGCTCGATGAGGTCGCCGATCTGGTCGCTGCTGCGCGCGCGGTCCCACCACAGACCTCCGACGACGCGGCCCCGGAGCGCACCGGACGAGGCAGCCTCGAGATAGACCGCGAGCAGGTCCTTCTGCCCGAACATCTCCCCCACCGCTGCGTCCTGCCACCCCGTGATGCCCAGGGAGAAGAGGTGCTCCTGCGCGATACCCAGCGCGACGAGCTGACCGCCGCGATCGACCTGCGGGAGCAGGTGGCCCAGCAGGTGCCCGGCCCCTTCGTGCAGGGTCCCGGACGGTGTCCCGTCAGGCTCCCGCTCGAGCCGGCCGTCGGCGGGATCCGTTGTCGCTGCAGTGATCCCTGCGAGCTCGAGGGCGCGCGAGTTGACCCAGACCCCGTGGCCGTCGCGGTTGGGGAAGTAGGCCGGACGGTCCGGGACCACGCGGTCGAGCAGCTGTCGCGTCGGTGTGCCCCCCGGATAGTGCTCCATCGACCAGCCACCGCCCATGACCCAGGGGAGCTCAGGGTGGGCGGCGGCGTAGTCCGCGATCACCGTGAGCGCCTCGTCGGCAGAGTCGCAGTGGTGGATGTCGCACTGGAGCAGGTCGATACCCGCCATCACCGGGTGGGCGTGGGAGTCCTGGAAGCCGGGCACCAGCAGCCCACCAGCGAGATCGACGACCTCGGTCTTTGCCCCCGCCAGCGCCCGCAGCTCGTCGTCGCTGCCCAACGCCACGATGCGGCCGCAGGCCACGGCCACCGCACCGGGTGCCGACGTGGTCATGCCCGCGGTGAACACCGAGCCGCCGACGAATATCGTGTCGACCTGCTGCACGTCCGCCCGGGAGATCGTCATGCGGCCGAACGTAGATCCGCGTCTTTGCCGTTGTCAATGCCCTTGACTAGTCTGCTTCTCCGTCGGGGTCGAACGCGTGCCGCAGCGTGAAGGTGTACGCCGTAGGGCCCTCGCGACGCAGGTGGTGGAGGCGCTCCTTGGCCTCGACCAGGCCGGGCTCGTGACCCTCGGGCACGCACCACAGGGCGACACTGTCCCGCGGCATGGGGCTGAAGAACATCCGGCGCTGCTTCAGCACCGCGGCGTGCGCGGCACCGTAGACGTAGGACGCCAACGACGTGATGTCGGTCCAGACGCTGAGATTCACGATGATCGTGCGTCCCCAGGGGCGCAGGCCGGTCGCGTTGCCGGCCTCCTCCTGCAACCGTCGCACGAAGCCGGGCGCAGCGTCGGCCACCGCGTTGACCGGCTCGAGGTTGTCGACGAACGGTGCGAGATCCAGACAAACCGTTCTCACTCACATCGACCCAGCGTCGCGCTTTCGGTCAATCCTGGCTCTCTCTTCTTGCCTCGATGAGGCGGTTCACCTCGTCGGCGACAGACCTCGCGGAGTCGCTTCGACCATGGCACCCGGTCAGGGAGCACAAGGCGGGTGGGTCGTAGGCGCCGCCATCCGTGAACACGACCCTCAGGTAGTCCGCATCGACGTGGACGCCGGGCAGCACCACCGGAGCTCCTCTGGCTGGCCACGTGCCTGCGATAGCGACGACGCAACGGACCTGACTCAGCGGGAAGCTCCTGGACCGGTACACGCCGAACACGCGGATACGGTCGTCTCGTACGACGACCCTGCCCACCAGCAGCCCACACCACACGGCAGCGAGCAGGGCCAGGACGAATCCGGGGACCAGGAGCGCGGGGATCCAGTTCGGTTGGCGAGGTGAGGGCTTGGCGAGGCCCCAGCCGAGTGCGACGGCTGCGACCCCAAACAGCAGACCCTGAAGCGTGCCGCTGGCACCCTGATGCGCCGCGACAATAACCGGACACTGCCCTGATCCCCCGTCACCACATCAGTATCGGCGAAGACCCACCCCCGGTCCCGTCACAGCACTGAGAGCCGTGGGTCGGTCAGGGTCCGACCCATCCGCTGAACCGTTCGGCTGTCACCTCGGGCACCTCGACGTGCGGGTAGTGGCCAGAGGGGATGTTCTCCACCTCGGTGCCGGCGGCGACCAGCGCCTCTCGGACACGCTCGACATGTCGTCGGGCGCTCGCAGCTGACTCCTCGTCTGAGGCAAAGCGATGGTCGGCGATCACCGTGACGGTTCGACACGAGCGGGTGTTGTAGGCGGGCATGAGACGCAGTGCCTCGAGGGCACGCACGATCTCGCCGAAGCGGTCGATGGTCGGCGCACTGTGCCAGCGCCCGTCGTCGCCTTGCTGAAAGGCCCGTCGGACCATCTCGCCGTCGCGGTCGAGGTGCAGTCCGATCGCGGCGGCTTCCTCGACCTCCCGGCTGATCTGGGCCTCGAGCCACTCGGCGTCGCCCTCGTTGACCGAGGGCTCCGCCGGCGCCCCCTCCGCGTGCGGCTCCGGATTCCCTTCGGTATCGATGGAAAACCCGAGACCGTCGACGTTGACGACCACGCGGTAGTCGCCTGGGCGACTTGCCCCGAGCGTGACCGCGAGCATTCCGCCATAGGAGTGCCCGATCATGGCGGGTCGGTCCAGACCCAGTCTCTGACGTACTTCGTCCACCGCGCCGAGGTCGTGATCAAAAGAGTAGGAGGCCGGCGCGGTAGAGACTCCGTGGGACGGTAGATCGATCGCAACGAGGCGATACCGACCCTGTACGAGTGGCGCGACAAGACCCCAGTGCGCCAGGTTGCCGCCCACCCCGTGCAGCAGCATCACCGCCGGCCCGTGGCCTCCGAAGTCCCGGTAGGCCACCCGACCACGCCCATATGGCACCGATCCGTCCGCCACGAGGTCTCCTGGGAGGTGTCCACCATCTTCCTGCCACTGTCGTAGTCCATCCGCGGGCGCTGTCAAGTCACCGCACATGCGATGATCGTGAGGCGCGAGAACGGGACGCGGCGAGGATGACCGAGGCGAGAGTGAGTGCGACCCCGGCGACGAGCTGCCAGCCGACCGCCGTCCCTGGAGTCGGGAAGACGATGTCGGACACGAGCGACGCGCACAGCTGGCCAGCGATGTTGACCAGGCCGAAGAGCAGCACTCCCAACGGTTTCACCACGGTCGAGGCCGACGCGATGAACGCGACACCGACCGGTCCGCCGAGCCAGAGGAACGGCGCCTCCCACGGAGCCGGCGGCAGCGTCCAGGCATGACCCAGCGCGTGCTCGATCCCGAGTGCCAGCAGGAGCGCACTGAGTCCCACGCCGAAGTTGACCACCGTCGCGGCGAAGGGATCGCCGGTGCGCGCCGCGACCTGACCGTTGAGCGCGGGCTGGATGGCGACGGCCGCCCCGGCCGCGAACGACAGCAGCAACGCCGACATGACCAGGTCGCCGCTCGTGAACCGGCCCGAGACCGCGAGCCCTACGGATGCGGTGGCGCACATGGCAGCGACGACCCGACGCGTGGTGACCGGGCGCGGGACACCAGGCCCTAGCCGGGTGCGGTCGACACCCAACGACGTGCCCGTGGTGCCCGCGACCGTCACGACGGTGAAGATCGCGACACCCATGAGGGGTACGGTGATTGACTGACTCGCCACGAACAGCGCTCCGCCGAGGCCGCCGAGCAGGTGCCACCAGTGCAGCCGGTGCGCCCTCAGCTCCCGAGGCAGGCCGGCGAGGAGCGCGCGACGTGACACCGGCCGCGACGCGACGATGACCGCCAGCAGGATCGCACCGGTGGCGAACGACAGGACTGAGGCGAACACGCCGTCTCCCACGGCGACGGCGAGCTCTCCGTTGCTCCGGCTCTGGATGACGACGAGCACCCCGACGACGAACGCGAGGACCAGGGCCCACACCGGCGCATGGTGGTGCACCGGCAGTGACGCCGCCGCGGCCGCGTCGTCACGCGGCTCGTCGCCCGGGGCTGGCGAGCCAGCGACGGGCTGATCCGGCTCCGGCCGCTCAGGATCAGTGGAAGAAATGACGTGTTCCGGTGAGGTACATGGTGATCCCGGTGGCGGTCGCGGCTGCGATGACCACGTCGTCTCGCACCGAGCCACCCGGCTGCACGACAGCACGGACTCCGGCCGCGAGCAGCACCTCGAGGCCGTCGGGGAACGGGAAGAACGCATCGGACGCCGCGACCGAGTCTCGTGCGCGATCCTCGCCGGCGCGCGACACGGCGAGACGGCAGGAGTCGACTCGGTTGACCTGGCCCATTCCGACGCCCACGGCAGCGCCATCCTTGGCGAGCAGGATGGCGTTGCTCTTGGCTGAGCGCACGGCGGTCCAGGCGAAGGCGAGGTCGCGCAGTGTCGCCTCATCGGCCGGCTCACCGCAGGCGAGCGTCCAGCTCGCCGGGTCGTCGCCGGGTGCGTCGACCTTGTCGACGGACTGCAGCAGGATTCCGCCGGAGATCGGTCGGATCTCGATGCCACCGGTCGCAGGCACGTCAGCAGCGACGAGCAGTCGGAGGTTCTTCTTGGCCGACAACAGCTCGAGCGCCTCGGCGTCGAACCCGGGCGCGACGATGACCTCGGTGAAGACGTCGGCGACCTGGCGTGCCATGTCGGCGGTCACCGGTCGGTTGGCGGCGATCACGCCGCCGTAGGCCGACACGGGGTCGGTGTCGAACGCCTTGCGGTGCGCGTCAGCGATGTCGGTACCGACCGCGATGCCACAGGGGTTGGCATGCTTGATGATCGCGACCGCAGGCTCGGCGTGGTCGTAGGCCGCGCGACGTGCGGCATCAGCGTCGACGTAGTTGTTGTAGGACATCTCCTTGCCCTGCAGCTGCTCCGCCTGAGCGAGCCCCGGGTTGGGCGTGTGATTGGTGACGTAGAGAGCGGCGCGCTGGTGCGGGTTCTCGCCGTAGCGCAGCACCTCGGCGCGCTCCCAGGTGGCGCCGATCCAGGCGGGGAACCCCGTCCCGGCGTCGGTCGGGGCGACGACGTTGCCCAGCCACGACGCGACAGCGACGTCGTAGTTGGCCGTGTGCACAAAAGCAGCTGCGGCGAGGGCCTGACGCTGCGCGAGGGTGAAGCCGCCGCCGGCGACGGCGGCGAGGACCTCGGTGTATTGCGACGGTGACGTCACGACGGCGACGCTCGGGTGGTTCTTCGCCGCAGCGCGCACCATGGTCGGACCGCCGATGTCGATCTGCTCGACGCACTCGTCGGGAGTCGCGCCAGAGGCGACGGTCTCGACGAACGGATAGAGGTTGACCACGACGAGCTCGAAGGGCGCGATGTCGAGCTCGGTCAGCTGACGCTGGTGGTCGTCGAGGCGGAGGTCGGCGAGGATCCCTGCGTGCACCCGCGGGTGCAGCGTCTTCACGCGCCCGTCAAGGCATTCCGGGAACCCGGTCAGGTCGGCGACCTGCGTGACCGCGATGCCGAGGCCGGCGATTCGCGACGCGGTCGACCCGGTCGAGACGATCTCGACACCGGCAGCGTCGAGACCGCGGGCGAGCTCGTCGAGCCCGCTCTTGTCGAAGACGGAGACGAGGGCACGGCGTACGGGGCGAGTGGTCACGGGATGCTGGCCTTCCTGCCGGTGACTGTCCAACCGTCGCGAGCCATCCGGCTGACGACGTCGACGAGGAGCTCGCGCTCCGCCGTCTTGATGCGCTCGTGCAAGGACTCGACGTCGTCGCCATCGCGCACGTCGATGACCGCCTGAGCCAGGATCGGTCCGGTGTCGACGCCAGCATCGACGACGAAGAGCGTGCAGCCGGTGACCTTGACGCCGTAGTCGAGGGCGTCGGCGGCGCCGTGCATCCCAGGGAACGACGGCAACAGCGCGGGGTGGGTGTTGACGTAGCGGCCCGCGAAGCGGTCGAGGAAGGCGGCGCCGGCCAGCTTCATGAAGCCGGCCGAGACCACGAGGTCGGGGTCGAAGGATCCGGCGGCGTCGGCGAACGCGGTGTCCCACTCTTCGCGGGTGGCGAAGTCGGCCACGCGCAGGACGAATGTCGGGACCCCTGCGGTCGCGGCACGCTCGAGCGCCAGGATCGAGTCGCGGTCCGCACCGACCGCGACGACCTCGGCGGGATACGCCGGGTCCGCGCACGCGTCGAGCAGGGCCTGCAGATTCGTGCCCGACCCGCTGACGAGCACGACGAGGCGCAGCCGTACGGGCGCAGCATCAGGCACGTGAAGGTCCTCAGGCGACAGGGGAAGGACGCGGTCGACGTCCACGCCGATCCTACGGTCTCCCCACACCCGCCTCTCCCGACGGTCCAGGTCCGCGAGTAACAGGTCGAATGGTCGCTGAGCCGGCCGGCTTAACGACCATTCGACCTGTTACTCGGTTGGTCAGAGGTCGTCGGGGGCCCAGACGAGGGGGCGCAGGTGGGCACCGAAGGCGGTGAGCAGGCCGCCGGCGGCGGCGAGGGCGGTGACCGCGAGGGCAGTGGTCCAGGCGGTCGGGCCAAGGTCGGCGAGCCGGACGTCGCCGAGCGAACCCCCGGCGAGCAGGCACAGCACCGCGGCACCGATGCCGACGAGCGCAGCGGCGGTGAGCACGATGATCGACTCGTCGCGCACCGACCACTCGCGACGACGTCGCAGCACGACCGTGCCGACGACGCCCGCGAGCACCGGCACCAGCAGCAGGAAGGGCGCGGGAGCAGGTGCGTCGAGCGGGATCGCGCCCAGGACGGGCACTCCGGGCAGCAGCGCGCCGGTGGCGGAGAACGGGTCGACACTCGCCCCTCCCCCGACTGCGAAGCCGGGACCGGCGAGGTAGGACAGCACCCACACGAGCAGGTTGGGCAGATACATCAACTGCACCAGCACGAGCCCGATCGCGTCACCCGCCGAGGGAGCGAGCTGGTGCGACATCCCGGTGACGGTCGACCAGTGCATCGCGACGGCTACGATCGCAAGCACACCGACGGCGACCGCGAGGACACCGGCCACGGCCAGCGCCACCGGACCGGCGGCACGTGCCTGCACCGGGATCCGGTACCGAGCACCGTCGGTCAGCCCCGACTCGCGGACGACGCCGACACCGAGGCCCACGGCTGACACGAGAGCAGCCCAGAACAGGGCCGACAGCGGCGGCACCTGAGCCCCGCCGATCGTGGCCAACTCGGCGACCAGGACCGCGACAGCCGAGTACGCAGCGACGCCAGCGACGACCAGGAGCACGACGTCGGGAAGCGTTGTCGTCAGAGTGATCCGCGCCGCCCACCGTCCGGCGCGCACGAGCAGGAGCAGCACCACTGCCAGCAGCAGGATCGGGAGCAGCGTGACCATGGCGGTCGCGGTCTCCACCGGTGCGTGGTGTGCCGCGAGCCACACGACACCGGCGGCCCCGACCGGGGTGGAGATCCCGTCATCACCGCGGGCGCTGACCGCCCACACCAGCGTCACGACGGCACCGACGACGACCAGCCCGACTCCGGCGGCCCACACAGCGGCTGTGACAGCAGCGACGGGCAGGGTGCCGATCAGTGTGCCGCTGCGACGATGACTCCCTGGCTCTACGCGGGGGCCCGACGACGCGGGTCGCTCGAGCATGGAGGTCATCCTCCGATGCTCGCACCCGACACGTCGCAGCCCGCCCAGCGACACGGCCGAACCCGCGCCCGACCTCGGCACCAGCCGTGATCCGGACCCGCTACCGCGCTGGGGTCGCAGGACCATGCCAGCGAAACCCGGCTGGCACCAGCGGGCATCCGCCCTGGCGGCTACCGGGTGCGGGCGTAGCGCAGGATGCCGGCGTACAGCGCCGCAGCGACCTTCTGGCGACCGGCCGACGACATCGCGAGACGGGCGTCGGCGGCGTTGCGCATGTTGAGGGTCTCGACCGTGACGGTCGGGACGTCGGAGGTGTTGAGGCCGCCCTGGTCCTTGCGGATCTGCACGACCTTCGACAGGTAGGTCGCCGGCCGGAAGCCCTGCGTCCTCATTCCGACGACCATCGCGTTGCCGAGGGCTCGCGAACCGATGTACATGTCGTCGGTGTAGCCCTGGTAGAGCGCGGGGGCGATCACGTGGAAGCCCCGACCCGATGCCGGGCCGCCGTCGGCGTGGATCTGCACCATGAAGGCGGCCTTCTCCTGGCTGGGGAAGGCACCGCGCGCGCCGACGCATGGGCCGTATGTCGAGGCTGAGTTGCGGTCACGGGTGACGACGACGGTCGCGCCGTTGGCGACGAGCAGTCGGCGCAACCGGGCAACGACGTCGAAGTTGTACGTCGCTTCCGGATAGCCGGCGTTGGTCGCCGTGCCCGTCGTGTTGCAGGTCTTGGTGAGGCCGACCCAGTACTTCTTGTTGATCAGCGAGACGTGGCTGCGGTTGCCGATGTCGTGACCCGGGTCGAGCGCGATGACGAGGCCGGAGAGCGGACCCTTGCGCATCGGTGAGAAGGCGACCGGCTTGGGCCAGAGCGCCGGCCACGCGGCGGACGGGTGTGCCTTGCCCTGTGGCCACCAGCGCGGCGCGACGGCGACTGCGTGCCCGCCCTCCCATGACGACGGCACCGGACCGGCGGCGCGGAGCACCGACGGTGCTGCCGCCGCGACAACCGGCGCAGCCGTCGTGGACACCGACGCGGGTGCCGCGGTGCTCGCCGCCCCCGTTCCGAGGACGACGACGGCCGGCACCGCCGCCGCGAGGAGCAGAGCGATACCGGCCGTTGTCATACGCATGGGAGCGACGTTACTTCGCCTCGATGATCTCGCGCATCAGCCGTGCGGTCTCCGACGGGGTCTTGCCGACCTTGACGCCGACGGCCTCGAGGGCTTCCTTCTTCGCCTGGGCGGTGCCCGAGGAGCCGGAGACGATGGCGCCGGCGTGCCCCATCGTCTTGCCCTCGGGTGCGGTGAAGCCGGCGACATAGCCGACGACCGGCTTGGTGACGTGGTCCTTGATGTACGCCGCAGCGCGCTCCTCGGCGTCGCCGCCGATCTCGCCGATCATCACGATCGCGTCGGTCTCGGCGTCGGCCTCGAACGCCGCGAGGCAGTCGATGTGCGTCGTGCCGATGACGGGGTCGCCGCCGATGCCCACGGCCGAGGAGAAGCCGAGGTCACGGAGCTCGTACATCATCTGGTAGGTCAGCGTGCCCGACTTGCTCACCAGCCCGATGCGCCCGGTCTTGGTGATGGTGCCGGGGATGATGCCGGCGTTGGACTTGCCGGGGCTGATGAGGCCGGGGCAGTTCGGGCCGATGATGCGCGTCGTGCCGGAGTCGGCGGCGTACTGGTAGAACGCCGCGGTGTCGTGCACGGGGATGCCCTCGGTGATCACCACGACGAGCGGGATCGCGGCGTCGACGGCCTCGACGACCGCTGCCTTGGCGAAGCGCGGGGGCACGAAGACCACCGACACGTCGGCGCCGGTCGCGGCGACGGCCTCCTGGCAGGAGCCGAACACGGGGATGTCGCGGCCCTCGGCCGTGACGGTCTGGCCGCCCTTGCCCGGGGTCACGCCCGCGACGATGTTCGCGTGCGATGAGAGCATGCGGATCGTGTGCTTGGTGCCCTCGGAGCCGGTGATGCCCTGGACGAGGATCTTGGAGTCCTCGGTGAGGAAGATGGCCATGATTCGTCAGGCTCCCTGTGCCGCAAGCTCGGCCACGCGACGCGCGGCACCGTCCATCGTGTCCACGAGCTCCACGAGCGGGTTGCCCGCGTCGTGGAGGATCTGCCGACCGAGGTCGGCGTTGTTGCCGTCGAGGCGCACCACGAGCGGCTTGGTGACCGGCTCGCCCTTGTCGGCGAGCATCTGCAGCGCCTGCACGATCCCGTTGGCCACGGCGTCGCACGCCGTGATGCCGCCGAAGACGTTGACCAAGACCGACTTCACCTCGGAGTCACCGAGGATGATCTCGAGGCCGTCGGCCATGACCTGCGCCGAGGCACCGCCGCCGATGTCGAGGAAGTTCGCGGGCTTCTGGCCGCCGAACTCCTCGCCCGCGTAGGCGACGACATCTAGGGTGCTCATCACGAGACCCGCGCCGTTGCCGATGATTCCGACCGAGCCGGAGAGCTTGACGTAGTTGAGGTTCTTCTCCTTCGCCTTGAGCTCCAGGGGATCGGTCTCGGTGAAGTCGGCGAGCGCTTCGTACTCCGGGTGACGGAAGTCGGCGTTCTCGTCGAGCGACACCTTGCCGTCGAGCGCCACGACCTCACCGGTCAGCGTCTTCACGAGCGGGTTGACCTCGACGAGCGTCGCGTCGGACTTCACGAAGACGTCCCAGAGCTTCTCCAGCACCAGGATGATCTGCTCGCGCACCGAGTCGTCGAAGCCGGCGGCGTCGCAGATCTCCTCGGCCTTGGCACGGTCTACGCCGACGACCGCGTCGACAGCCACCTTGGCCAGAGCCTCGGGACGCTCGACCGCGAGCTGCTCGATCTCCATGCCGCCCTCCTTGCTCGCCATGGCGAGGAAGGTGCGGTTGGCGCGGTCGAGGAGGTAGGAGACGTAGTACTCCTCCGCGATGTCGGCCGCCGGGTTGACGAGCACCTGGTGGACGATGTGGCCCTTGATGTCGAGGCCGAGGATGTCGTGGGCGACGTCGTAGGCCTCCTGCGGCGTCTTGGCGAGCTTGACGCCACCCGCCTTGCCGCGACCGCCGACCTTCACCTGCGCCTTGACGACCACGAGGCCGCCGATGCGCTCGGCCGCCTCCTTCGCATGCTGCGGCGTGTGCACGACCTCGCCGCTCTGCGTCGGTACGCCGTGCTGCGCGAACAGGTCCTTCGCCTGGTACTCGTACAGATCCACCGCTGGCTGTCCTGACTCGTCGAGGGAGCGCCGCCACCCGTCCGACACCTCTGACGAGGACGGTCAGCACGCGCGGCGCGAGAGCGATTCGGAGCCTAGCCCTGGCCCCTCCCCGACTCTCCTCCGGTCCCACATCACCACCGACCCCGTCGATGTGTAACCACGACGAGGTATAGGCCGTCGTCGTTACACATCGATGGGAGGCTCGGCGCGTCGTCCACACCCGTGGGACGTGGTGGCAGCGCCGAGGCGTTCTGAATCTGCACGGTTCCTCCATGTCTGGAGGTCGTCTTGCCATCTTGTCCGTGCCCGGGCTCACGCAGCTGCTCGGGCGCCAGGCCGGGCTGGCGCGACGGTCCCAGCTTCGCACCCTCGGCGTCACGAGCGACCACGTTGCCGAACAGGTGGCCTCGGGCCGGTGGATCCTCGTGGCGCCCGAGGTGGTCTCCGTGGACAACGGCCGTCTCGACCAGGAGCAGCTCGAGTGGCGAGCCGTCCTCCACGGTCCCGTCGCCTGGATGGGTGGGCGGAGTGCTTTGCGCCACCTGGGGCTGCGCGGTTATGAGCCCGATCTCATGCAGATCTTGGTCCCGCGTGATCAGCGCCCGCTCCGCCTGCCCGGCGTGGCCATCCATGTGAGCGACCGGCTTCCGGTCCTCACCCACGAGCGCGCGCTGCCCGTCACGAGCGCGGCTCGAGCAGTCGTCGATGCGGCCGGGTGGAGCCCGCATCCGAGAGTCGCCGCCGGACTGGTCCTGGCTGCGATCCGGAGCGGACTCGCGAGTCCTCACGAGGTGGATGCCGAGCTGGCCGTCTGTGGACGTGTCCGCTACAAGACCGTCGTACGCGAGTGCCTGGCTGATGCCGCCTTGGGAGCCGAATCACTGGCTGAGGTCGACGTCGTACCGCTCCTGAGGCGAGCAGGGTTGCCAGCTCCCCGGCGGCAGGTTCGCAGCAGCGCGGGTCGCCATGACCTTGAAGTCGATCTTGCCGACGGAACAGTCCTCGTGATCGAGGTCGACGGGCCCCAGCACGACACTCCGGAGGCACGCTGGGCCGACGCTGCTCGGGACGCCGTGCACGCGGCCGAGGGCAAGCTCGCCATCCGGATACCCGCCTACGCAGGTCGCCACGAGCCCCAGCTCGTGGTCGCCCGGCTGCGTGCCATCGGTGAGGCGGCGCAAGCACGAGCCAAGCAGTCGATGTGTAACCCGGACGGGCTATAGCCCGTTGTCATTACGCATCGACGGGGGGTTAGGCGGGGGTGCCTACCTTGGCCACTACCCAGTCGACGATGCTCGCGGTGGTCGCGCCGGGGGTGAAGATCTTGGCGACGCCGAGGGCCTCGAGCTCGGCGATGTCGCCGGCCGGGATGATGCCGCCGCCGAAGACCACGATGTCGCCTGCGTCGCGCGCCCGGAGCTGGTCGAGCACAGCAGCGAACAGGGTCAGGTGCGCGCCGGAGAGCACCGAGAGGCCGATGACGTCGGCGTCCTCCTGGATCGCCGTCTCCACGATCTGGGCCGGCGTCTGGTGCAGGCCGGTGTAGACGACCTCGATGCCGGCGTCGCGCAGCGCGCGGGCGACCACCTTGGCGCCGCGGTCGTGGCCGTCGAGGCCGGGCTTGGCGACGACCACGCGGATCGGCGCGCCGCTCGGGGTACGCGGGGCGGTGGTGGTCGTGCTCATGGCGAGCCTCCAGCGACGGACGGGGCGGTACGCGCCGATCGGGGCGGTGGGACGCCGGCGCCCCTGCCCAGTTCGCGGGGAACCTGCGGGCACCGCCTGGCTCGAGCGTACTCAGGCGCCCTCCCCCGGTGCGCCGTGGCAGCGCGTGGGACCCGACACCCGGCTACTCTCGCGGGGTGCCACAGCCCGAGGACACCAGGAGCAGTGCCGCCCGGGAACCCGGGCGGCTCGAGCGCATGGCCCGTGCCGCAGACGAGGCGCGCACCGCAGCAGGGAAGATCCGCCGGTCCGTCGCGTCACCCAGCGGGGTCCGCGGCGTTGCCATCGAGGTCGCCTGGTGGTCGGCCCACCTCGCGATGTGGCCGTTCAGCATCCTCGAGGAACGCACCCAGGACGTCCTGCACGACCTGCACCTCTCGGGCCTCTCGCCCGAGCAGCGGGCGCTCGTCGTCGGCGACGTCGAGGCCGCCGGCACGCCGATCATCTTGATCCACGGGATCGTCGACAACCGCTCGGTGTTCACCTTGCTGCGCCGCGGCCTGCGCCGCCGCGGCTTCGGCCGCGTGGTCACGGTCAACTACTCCTCGATCAACGGCGACATCCGGCTCCTCGCCGACCGCCTCGGCGCGCTCGTCGAGCAGGTGTGCGAGGAGACGGGCTACGAGCGCGTGCACGTCGTCGGGCACTCGATGGGCGGTCTGGTGGGTCGCTACTACGTCCAGCGCCTCGGTGGCGACGCCCGAGTGCACACCCTCGTCACGCTGGGCAGCCCGCACGACGGCACGCTGCCGGCCTATGTCCTGCCGCACCCCCTCGTCCGGCAGATGCGGCCGGGCAGCGACGTCATCCGCGAGCTCGCGGAGCCGGCTCCTGGCTGTCGCACGCGGTTCCTCGCGGTGTGGAGCGACCTCGACCAGATGGTCGTGCCCAAGCGTTCGGCCAAGGTCGTGCACCCGGACCTCTCGGCGCGCAACGTGTTCGTCCGCGGCGTCGGGCACATGTCGCTGCCGGTGGACGGCAGGGTCGTCCACGAGATCTGCACGACGCTCGCGCACCTCGACCACGACGGCCACACGCTCGCCGCCGGCGCGACCTCGATCGCGAGCAGCACCGGCCGGGCCGCGACACGCACCTCACCGGATTCCATCGGGAGGGTGGCGCGAGGTACCTCGCATCCGTGAGCATGTGCGGGTGCGTCGCATCGGGGTGACCGGACGACGGGTCCGCGTCGCGGTGCTCGTCGTCGCTGTCGCGCTGCTCCCCTCACTTCCCGCCGCCGCGATGCCGCTGCGCGCGGCTCCCACCCTCCTCGGTGAGACCTCCACCTACGACGACACGGCCGTCGATGCCGTCGACGCCGCGTCCGTCGACCACCACGACGAGGCCAACCTCGCCGTACGCGGCGACGGGTCGATGCCGGAGTGGATGTCGCCGGTGGAGATGTATGAGACCACCGCCGTGTTCGGCGATCGCGGAGCGCACTGGACGACACGTCACACCGGGCTCGACTTCAAGGCACCGCGCGGCACGCCGGTCTACGCCGTGCACAACGGCACCGTCGTGAAGCTCGCCTGGCACAAGGCTTACGGCCGCATGGTCATTCTCGAGGTGTCCCCCGGCGTCACGATCTGGTACTGCCACCTCTCGAAGGTCACCATCGCGGTCGGTCCGGTCAAGGTCGGGCAGCAGCTCGGGCGCATCGGCTCGACCGGCAACGCGTTCGGGCCGCACCTGCACCTCGAGGTACGGGTCAACGACCGACCGACCGATCCGCAGGTCTATCTCTTCGGCGGCCACCCCGGTGTTCCCGGCGCTGTGCCCACCTGGCTCCCGCCGAAGGCGATCATCACCGTCGCGAACCTGCCCCGGCTGAAGAACCTCGGCTAACAGCCAGCGAGGTCGAACGACGCAGCCGGCCCCGCTGGGCCTCGACGCCACGCGGGGCTAGAGCTTGGTCACCGGCGCATAGCGCAGCAGCAGGCGCTTGGTGCCGTCGTCACCGAAGTCGATCGTCGCCTCGGCCTTCTCGGCGAAGCCGCTCGTCGAGACCACCGTGCCGAGACCGAACTTGTCGTGCGTGACACGGTCACCCGCCGAGAGCGAGACGACCTCGCGGTTGCCCGGGCTGCGCGCACCAGGCCGGGACGCCGCAGCGAGCAGCGACGGGGCCGCACCGAACCCGCCCTGGCTCGCGCCGGCGCTGCCATAGCCGCCCCCGCCACCGATCGAGATCGGGTCCTCGCGATTCCAGTGCACGAGCTCCTTGGGCACCTCGTCGAGGAACCGTGACGGTGGGTTGTACGACGGCGCCCCCCACGCTGAACGGACGATGGCACGCGAGAGGTAGAGCCGCTCACGGGCTCGGGTGATGCCGACGTAGGCCAGCCGGCGCTCCTCCTCGAGCTCGCGCATGTCGCCGAGCGAGCGCATGTGGGGAAAGACGCCGTCCTCCATGCCGGTGAGGAAGACGACGGGGAACTCGAGCCCCTTGGCCGTGTGCAGCGTCATGAGGGTCACGACGCCGCCGTGCTCCTCGGCGTCGGGGATCTCGTCGGAGTCCGCGACGAGGGCGACTCGCTCGAGGAAGTCCGCGAGAGTGCCCTCGGGCTGGTCGGTCTCGAACTCGCGCGCGACCGACTCGAGCTCGGCGAGGTTCTCCACGCGCGTCTCGTCCTGCGGGTCGCTGCTCGCGGCGAGCTCCGCGACGTAGCCAGTCTGCTCGAGCACGGCCTGGAGCACCGTCGCCGGTCCGGACCCGGCCTCGACGAGCGTGCGGAGGTCGCTCATGAGCTGCACGAACAACTGGATCTGGGTCAGCGACCGCGTCGCGATCATCGGTGCCTCGGCCGCGCGGGCGAGCGCGGCACCGTAGGAGATCCGCTCGCGCTGCGCCAGCACCTCGACCACGGCCTCGGCGCGTTCGCCGATGCCGCGCTTGGGCACGTTGAGGATCCGCCGCAGGGAGATGTCGTCATCGGGGTTGGCGAGCGCACGCAGGTAGGCCACGGCGTCGCGGATCTCCTTGCGCTCGTAGAAGCGCACGCCGCCGACGACCTTGTAGGGCAGCCCGACGCGGATGAAGACCTCTTCCAACGACCGCGACTGCGCGTTGGTGCGGTAGAACACCGCGACGTGACGCGCGGGAACGCCGTCGTCGTCGGAGAGGCGGTCGATCTCGCCCGCGACGAACGCCGCCTCGTCGTGCTCGTTGTCGGCGACGTAGCCGATGACCTGGGCGCCGGAGCCCGCGTCGGTCCAGAGCCGCTTCTCACGTCGTGAGGTGTTCTTGGTGATCACGGCGTTGGCCGCCGACAGGATCGTCTGCGTCGAGCGATAGTTCTGCTCGAGCATGACGGTCGTGGCGGTCGGGTAGTCGCGCTCGAACTCCTCGATGTTGCGGATCGTCGCGCCGCGGAACGCATAGATGCTCTGGTCGGCGTCACCGACGACGCAGAGCTGCCCGGGAGGTACGCCGTCAGCACCCGTGCCCACGAGCTCGTTGACCAGGACGTACTGCGCGTGGTTGGTGTCCTGGTACTCATCGACCAGCACGTGCCGGAAGCGGCGGTGGTAGTGCTCGGCGACGTCGGGGAACAGCTGGAGCACCGAGACGGTCGAGGCGATGAGGTCGTCGAAGTCGAAGGCGTTGGCCCGGCGCAGCCGGCGCTGATAGTTGCCATAAGCCTCGGCCAGGGTCTTCTCCTGGTGGTTGGTGGCCCGCTCCGCGAAGGTCTCGTGGTCGATGAGCTCGTTCTTGAGGTTGGAGACCTGGTTGCTGAACCCTCGCGGCGGATAGCGCTTGGGATCGAGGTCGAGATCGCGGCACACCAGGGTCATGAGGCGCTGGGAGTCGGCGGAGTCGTAGATCGAGAACGAGGACGACATGCCCAGCCGGGGTGCCTCCTTGCGCAGGATGCGGACGCACGCGGAGTGGAACGTCGACACCCACATGGACTTGGCGCGCGGGCCCACCAGCTCGACCACGCGCTCGCGCATCTCACCCGCGGCCTTGTTGGTGAACGTGATCGCCAGGATCTCCCCCGGGCGGGCGTCACCGGTCGCCAGGAGGTGAGCGATACGCCGGGTAAGCACGCGCGTCTTGCCCGACCCGGCACCGGCGACGATGAGCAGCGGGGTGCCCCGGTGCTCGACCGCGGCACGCTGCTCGGGGTTGAGGTCGTCGACGAGGGCCGCCACGTCGGCACCGGCCGGACGGGGCGTGGGCTCGGGCTCAGGGCGGGGCAGGCCGAGGTCGTCGAAGAGGGTCGTCATCGCGAGGTCGAGTCTAGGTCGGGGCGACGACAGCAAGCGCCCGTCAGCCACATGCGAGCTGACCAGAGGCACGAGCACCTCGACCGGCACCCGAGAGCGCCCAGCCGTCAGGCGACGTACCCGAGCACGGTGAGCCGCACATGGGTGCCGAGCGACGGCGTCGCCACCCAGAGGAGACCGTCGCTGCGCAGGGCCACGAGCACGGTCTCGTGCGCCCACTGACCGGCCGCGAACGACGCAGCCGGCACGGTCGCGCGCGACGAGAGCGCGAGGGTCGACGCAGTGCTGCCGCCTCTCACATCCACCGCCAGCAGCACGGCCTTCGCTCCCACCGGCACGGTCGTGCCCGTCAGGGTGACCACCCGGGCCCTTGCGCTGGTGACGGTGCCGGCGAGCCCGATGCTGTGGGTGGAGTCGATGAGGCGGACCGGGGCTGCGAGCAGCGACAGCGGGCTGCCGTCGGCCGACGCGGTGGTCGCGAACCAGCCATCGAGCAGCAGGGTGACCGACGCCGGCGCCACGCCCGCGTTGCGCAGCACGACGTCGCCCGTGGTCGTGGGGACGATCACCTGCGTCGTTCGCGGCAGCGCGGTGCTCGTGCGCACCATCCCGAGGAGCGACCGCCCGGCGGGTGCGAGAACAGCGACGACGGCGGATGCCGTGGTGCGGCTCGCGGTCATCGTCAGCGCCACGCCCGCGAGGCCGGTGGCCGAGCCGCCGGCAACCCCGGTCAGGTGCACCGTGCGGCTCTCGCCTGGTACGAGCGGGTGCGTCCCGGTCGCGTAGGCAAGGGTGCTGCGGACCACGTGCGTGGCGCCCAGGACCGGGTCAGCCGGGCCGGTTCCGGCCGTCGGCGGTGGCACGACGACGGCCAGCGGCGCCCACGCCACGACCTCGACCACCGCGTCGACGCCGCCGCGGTCGATGCCGACGCGGATGGTGCCGTCGGAGGCGACGGGGACGACGGTGGTCGTCACCGTCGCGAGCGTGGTGAGAGCGGTGACGACCGGGATCGACGGCGAGGTCGCCGTGCTGCGTACCGAGACCGTCGGTGTCGGTGCGCTGGATCGCGCCACCGTGACGCGTACCGCGACCGCGCCGACGCCGTCGGCGGGCACGTCACCGCGGCCGGTCACCTGCACGACGGCGTCGTGTCGCGTGGGGTCCCACGACGATCCGCCGGCGAGCCGGCACGGCGCGTCGACCCCGACACCACCACGGGTGTCGAGGACCCGCACGGGAGTGACAGGGACGAGATCGGTCGATGCCGCCGTGGTGGTTCCCGAGCCGCCCCAGGGTGCCTGGCACGCGTCGGGAAGCGGGATCCCCGTCCAGTACGACGTGAGTCCGGCTGCACCGTCCCAGCTCAGCGAGAGGTGCACGTGATTGCGGTGGCAGTAGGTGTCGTATGACGAGGCCTTCTTGGCCGGGTCGGTGCTGCAGCCCTTGAGATCGGTCCAGCCGGCGGCGCTGTCATAGCTCGCCCAGAAGTGGTTGTTCCAGCCTATGTACATCACGCCGAGGCGCCGGGCCATGGCCGCGGGGCTGCCGACGCCATCGGTCGCGAGCAGCCACGCCAGGAACTGCTCAGCCTTGGGTCGCTGGCTCGCAACCTTGTAGCTGACCATCCAGTCGAGCGCCCGACCCTCTTTGTGCTCGCTCGTGCCGCCGTTCGAGCAGGCCCGCGTGATGCCGATGCTCGCCTTGCCGTACGTCGCCACGAGCAGGGCCGCGAGCTTCGCGGCACCCGGCTTCGGCGTGGGGCTGCACAGGGTCTGGCCCTCGTATCCGGAAAACGCGTCGATGCCTGGTCCGAAGACCTTCGCGGCGGGGACGACGGCCTGGGCGGTGGTCGGGACGACCCCGGGGAGCAGCGCGGCCACGATGACGAGCGCTGCGGCCAGCGGGCGGACGGCGCGGGGCGCGCGGGGGCGACCGGGGAGAAGGCTCACGGGAAGGTCATCGGCACGCGAGACGTTGCGCTTTCGCATCGTCCCTACGATGGCACGGCAGAGTCGCCCGCTCGGCCCACGAACGACCCCGATTCGCCCCATGCACGTCCCACCCGGTCCGCAGACCGGACACCAGGAGGATCCATGCTCGACGACGCCGACGTCACACGCGTGCTCTCGATCACGGCACACCCCGACGACGTCGATTTCGGAGCCTCCGGCACGGTCGCTGCCTGGGTCGCCGCCGGGGTTACGGTGACCTACTGCATCATCACCGACGGCGACGCGGGCGGCTTCGACCCGGCAGTCCCTCGCTCGGAGATCCCGGGGATCCGTCGGGCCGAGCAGGTCGCCGCGGCGGCCGCGGCAGGAGTCGCCGACGTACGGTTCCTGGGCTATCGCGACGGCGAGCTGACCGTGTCGCACGGCCTGCGGCGCGACCTCTCGCGGGTGATCCGCCAGGTGCAGCCGCAGCGGCTGCTGATCCAGACGCCGGAGCGCAACTGGGAGCGCATCCCCGCCTCGCACCCTGACCACATGGCAGCGGGAGAGGCCGCGATCCAGGCCGTCTACCCCGATGCCCGCAACCCGTTCGCGCACCCGTCGCTGCTCGACGACGAAGGTCTCGAGGCCTGGAGCGTCAGCGAGGTGTGGGTGATGGGCCACCCGACCCTCACCCACTACGTCGACATCACCGACACGTTCGACCGCAAGATCGCCGCCCTGCGCGCGCACGAGTCGCAGACCGGCCACCTCGAGCAGCTCGAGGACTTCATCCGCGGCTGGGCCACCCGCAACGCCGAGGCGGCCGGCCTCCCCGAAGGCCGCCTCGCCGAGGCCTTCTTCATCGCCACCATGCCCACCTGACCCCAGGCCCCAGGCCCGAGACCCAGACCTCGCGTGATCTTGGTCGTGTGGTCGTTTCCGGCCCCCGGTAGCGACCACACGACCAAGATCACGGGGACGTCAGGGCGCTTCGTTGATGCGGATCATGTTGCCGGAGGGGTCGCGGAAGGCGCAGTCGCGTACGCCCCAGGGCTGTTGGGTCGGCTCCGAGAGCACCTCGGCGCCCGAGGCCTTGACCCGCTCGAAGACTGCCTCGAGCTGCGACGTACGGAAGATCGCGGCGTCGAGCGACCCCTTGGTGACCAGGGCGAGCAGGGTGTCTTCGTCGGCGGGCCGACCACCGCCTGCCTGGACGAGCACGACCTCGACCTCGGGCTGCGACGGCGGCGTGAGCGTGATCCAGCGGTAGCCGCCGTTGGACACGTCGGTGCGCGCCTCGAGCCCGAGCGCGTCGCGGTAGAAGGCCAGCGCAGCCTCGGGGTCGGAGACGGTGATGAAGGTGTGGCTGAGTGAGAGGTCCATGCCCGAGACGCTAGAAGTCTCGGCGTACGTAGCGCTTCTCAGATCCTGCTCGGTCGCGGCGCCCCGTGCTGTGGTCATACGCCGTCACCGCGCGGCCTTCACGACCGATCGCACCGGCCGCATCGTCACCTTGGCGACGCACGACGGCACCGCCGCGCTCGCCGAGTGGTCACGGGCGCGATACGCGCTCGGCGTCTCACCCACGATCTCGGTGAACCGCGAGCTGAAGGATCCGAGCGACGAGCACCCGACAGCCATGCAGACATCGGTCACCCTCAGGTCGCCGCGGCGCAGCAGGGTCTGCGCGCGCTCGATACGCCGGGTCATGAGGTAGGAGTAGGGAGTCTCGCCGTACACCGCGCGGAACTGCCGCGAGAAGTGCGCCGTCGACAGGTGTGCGGAGCGGGCGACGGTGGCCACATCGAGCGGTCCGGCGTACTCCCGATCCAGGTAGTCGCGCGCCCGCCGCAGCGCCGCCAGGGTGGCGAGCTCGTCGGGGGTCATGGAGCGACGGTACGTCGGATGCGGCGTCAGCCGGTGGCGGTGGTCGCGACCCAGAAAACAGCCACGGCGACGTTGAGCAGCGCGAGGGCGCCAGCGGCGGCCCAGAAGGTCTGCTGGTTGGACTCCTCCTGGCGCTGGCCGTACAGGCAGATGCCTGCGACGACGAGCGCGATGAGGAGCTTGGTGCCGATGGCCGAGGAGTTGAACTGCTCCTCGGTGCCGACCTTGCTGCCGGCCATGCCGGCGAGCGCGAGCCCGGTGACGAGCTGGGTCAGCGCACCGTCGCGCATCCACTGCGTGACGAGCCGCGGCGAGGCGCTCATCTGCGCAAGGAAGCCACCGACCAGCATGGCCATACCGATGAAGTGCAGGAACAAGACGGCGTTATACACAAAGGTCACGCCGACACCCTAGAACGAACAGACCCCACCCCACGGCTGACCTGGGTGCAGCGGGTGTTTCCCGCGGCTGTAAACCCCCACGACACCCAGGTCAGCGGTGGGGTCGGCGAGCGGTGGGGTGGGGCGAGCGGTGGGGTGGGGGGCGGTCAGTGGCCGCGGGCTACCCAGGCGTCGTAGTCGCCGGACTCGGCGCCGATGGTTGTCTCGTCGCCGTGCCCGGTGAGCACGCGGGTCTCGGGCGGCAGGCTCAGCAGCCGCTCGCGGATCGAGTCGAGGATCGTCGGGAAGTGGCTGAACGACCGCCCGGTCGCTCCGGGTCCGCCGTGGAACAGCGTGTCACCGGTGAGCACGATGCCGAGTTCCGGCGACCACAGGCAGACGCCGCCGGGCGAGTGGCCCGGAGTATGGAGCACCTGAAGGTCGACTCCCGCGACAGAGACGACGTCGCCGTCAGCGAGCTCGATCGGCGCGATCGACGGGTTGACGACGTCCCACAGGATCGCGTCGTCCGGGTGCAGGTGTACGGGCGCACCGGTGGCCGCGACGAGGTCCGCGACGGCGTTGATGTGGTCGTTGTGCCCGTGGGTGCAGACAATCGCGCGTACGGTACGGACGCCGACCGCAGCGAGGATCTTGTCGGCCTCGTGCGCCGCATCGACGACGACCACCTCGCTGTCGTCACCGATGAGCCAGACGTTGTTGTCGACGTCGAAGTCCTGACCGTCGAGGCTGAAGACACCGCTCGTGACGACGCGCTCGACGCGAGTAGTCATGAGCCGAACACCACGACGGAGCGCAGCACCTCACCGTGATGCATCTTCTCGAACGCCGCTTCGACGTCGCCGATGGCGATGGTCTCGGACACGAAGTCCTGCAAGGGAAGTCGGCCCTGCAGATAGAGGTCGATCAGCATCGGGAAGTCGCGCGACGGGAGGCAGTCGCCGTACCACGACGACTTCAGCGCACCGCCGCGGCCGAAGAAGTCGATCAGCGGGAGCTCGAGCTTCATCTCCGGCGACGGCACGCCGACGAGCACGACGGTGCCGGCGAGGTCGCGGGCGTAGAACGCCTGCTCGTAGGTCTCCGGGCGGCCGATCGCCTCGATCACGACGTCAGCGCCGAAGCCGCCCGTCACCTCGCGGATCGCCTCGACGGCGTCGACGTTGCGGGAGTTGACGGTGTGTGTCGCTCCAAAGTGCACGGCCTTCTCGAGCTTGCGGTCGTCGATGTCGACGGCGACGATCGTGCCTGCGCCGGCGAGCCGGGCGCCCGCGATGGCCGCGTCACCCACGCCGCCGCACCCGATGACGGCGACGGTGTCGCCGCGCGAGACGTTGCCGGTGTTGATAGCCGCACCGAGGCCGGCCATCACGCCGCACCCGAGCAGCCCAGCGACCTCCGGCGGCGCGGCGGGGTCGACCTTCGTGCACTGGCCGGCAGCGACCAGCGTCATCTCGGCGAACGCGCCGATCCCCAGCGCCGGCGAGAGCTCCGTGCCGTCGAGAAGCGTCATCTTCTGCGTCGCGTTGAACGTCGAGAAGCAGTACTGCGGGCGCCCGCGCAGACAGGCGCGACACGTGCCACACACCGCTCGCCAGTTGAGCACGACGTAGTCGCCGACGGCCACCTCGGTCACGCCCGGACCCACCGACTCGACGACACCCGCAGCCTCGTGCCCGAGCAGGAACGGGAACTCGTCGTTGATCGCACCCTCGCGGTAGTGCAGGTCGGTGTGGCACACGCCGCAGGCCTGCACCTTCACGCGCGCCTCACCCGGACCGGGATCGGGCACGACGATCGTCTCGAGCGACACCGGAAGCCCCTTGCCGCGAGCCACCACACCCTGCACCTGCACCGACACGTCGCACTCCAACCTGCGAGGACACCCACTGCTCAGACTGATCGTCTGGTCGTTTCCCGATCTCGGAAACAGCCACACGATCTGCCTGACCGACGGGGTGACGCTAGCGGAGTGCCGCGCTAGACGATGCGGTGGGCGGCGGCCCACCGGGCGAGCTCGTGACGGTTGCTCAGCTGCAGCTTGCGGAGCACCGCCGACACGTGGGTCTCCACCGTCTTCACCGAGAGGACGAGGTCGCGCGCCACCTCGCGATAGGTGTAGCCGCGGGCGATCAGACGCATCACCTCGCGCTCGCGCGGGCTCAGCGAGTCGAGACCCTCGTCGTCGACCTCGACGGTGCCCGACGAGAACGCATCGAGCACGAACCCGGCCAGCCGCGGCGAGAACACGGCGTCTCCGTCGGCCACCCGACGGATCGCATCGACGAGGTCGTCGCCCGAGATCGCTTTCGTGACATAGCCTCTCGCTCCACCACGTACGACTCCGATCACGTCGTCAGCCGCATCCGAGACCGACAGCGCGAGGAAGCGGACGTCCGGCAGCTCCGGCACGCACGAGTCGAGCACAGCGCGACCACCACCCCCCGGGAGGTGCACGTCGAGCAGCACGACATCAGGATGCGCCGAGCGGATGACGGTGACCGCCTCGTCGACGTCACCCGCCTCTCCCACCACCTCGACTCGGTCACCGAGCTCGGCCCGCACGCCTGCGCGAAAGAGTCGGTGGTCGTCGACCAGCACCACGCGCAGCACCCGTGCACCACCCGCCGGCAGCGACGTCCCACCTGCCAAACCCGTCGAACCCGTCGAACCCGTCGACCCGGTCATGTCACGCTCCTCGCGCCCAGGGCCGCCGGCAGCACGAGCGACACCTCGGTGCCCTCGCCCGCCTGGGACCGTACGTGGGCGGAGCCGCCCACCCGACCCATCCGGGCCACGACCGACTCTCGCAGGCCCAGCCGGTCCTCGGGCACGTCGGCCGGGTCGAACCCCGCACCGCGGTCGCGGACGAAGACCTCCACGGCGTCAGCACCGCACTCGACGTAGACCGCGACCGCGCCGCCGGCGTGCTTGGCGGCGTTGACGATCGCCTCACGCGCTGCGGCGACGAGGGAGTCGACCCGCTCGTCACGCGCGACATCGCCGACGTGCACGAGCTCGACCGCGCAGGCGTACGTCGCCTCCACGTCGGCGATCTCGCTCTCCAGCGCCGCGACGAAGGTCGCGGCGGGATCGCCCACCGGTGCATAGAGCCAGCGCCGCAGCGCTCGCTCCTCGGTGCGCGCGAGGCGGACCACCTCGTCGGAGTCGTGCGCCGATCGCTGGATGAGCGTGAGGGTCTGCAGCACCGAGTCGTGCACCTGTGCCGCGACCTCGGCCCGCTCCTCGCTGCGGATCCGGGCGCGTCGCTCCGCGGCGAGATCACGCCACCACCCGAGGACGAACGGGAGCAGCACCAGGCAGAGCCCGACCACCGCGAGCAGCGCTGCCGCAAGGCCTTTCAGCGATGCGACGAAGTCGCCCTGCGATGCCACCACTCCGAGGATCCCGAGCAGCACCAGTGCGAGTCCGAGCAGGATGCGCGGGCCGCCTCGACGCACCGCGGTGCGCGTCGTCGCGCGGGCGCTGGCGCTGACGTCGGAGAGCAGCGCGGAGCGACGGGCGTCGTCGGACTGGCGCCACAGCACCCCGACCCCGGCACCGACGAGGACGAGCGGAGTCACCCACGAGCCAAAGAGCTCGACGCCCCGGACCGACATGAGCAGCAGGACGCCGATCGCCAGCGCGCCCAGCCCGAGGGCGCCCGCGAGGTCGCGGCCCTCCTCGCGGGTGGATGCGTCCTCGCCCGCGTCGTCGATCGGCAGCCAGGCCCAGTAGGCGGCATAGAGCACGAGGCCGAAGCCGCTGAACAGCGTGAGCAGGATGAAGGCTGCTCGTACGACGCGGACGGACCACCCGAGGTGCGCCGAGATGCCGGCACACACGCCACCGAGGACTCGGCCGCGGCGCGCGCGGGTCGCCCGAGGCGGTTGACTGGTGCTGTGGTCCACGACTCCATGATCCCTGTCCCCGCTCCGTCGCACATCAGGGTCCGACCCGGCTCGTCGCTCAGGGTCCGTTCCGGGTCGGGTCAGGGTTGATCCCCGATGTGGCCCGACCCCTCACAGCCGCAGGCTGAAGGCATGAACGAGACACCCACGCTGGCCGAGCCGCTCGCCGCCGATCCCGGACCCGGGTCCGGCACCGGCGCACAGACCTCTGTGCCGCCGCTCCCACCCGTCACGCCCGCCTACCCACCGCCCTATCCCCCGCAGCGACCGCCGCTGCGCCGCTCGCGCTCCAACCGCGTCATCGGCGGAGTCTGCGGCGGCATCGCGCGGCAGTACGCCATCGACCCGGTGCTGCTGCGGATCCTGGTCGTCGTGCTGACCCTCTTCAGCGGCGGCACGTTCCTCCTCGCCTACGTCCTCGGTTGGATCTTCATCACCGACGACCCGGCCTACCCGCCGATGCCGGGGACGCCGGCCGCTCCGGGTGCGCCCTACGTCGGTCCGTCGTACGCCGCCGGAGGCACCGGCACCTTCGTCGACCCGGCCACGGGCATCGTGCACGGGGCGCCGACCTACGCTCCTGCGCCTCCTCGTGAGCCGCGATCCTTCCTCGGGTTCATCACCGTGTCGGTGGCCGTCATCGTCGGCGGCGTGCTGGCCCTGCTCAGCGTCTCGGGACTCCACATCCGCGCCGTGTTCGTCGTCGCGGCGATGCTCGCCATCGTGGCCACCGGGCTGATCGTGGGTGCCTTCCGCGGCCGGGCCCGCTGGCTCATCGCCCCCGCAGTTGTGCTCCTTCTCGCAACCCAGCTCGCCGCAGTCGTGCCCCGCGCGCTCAACGGATCGTTCGACGGCGGTGTGGGTGAGCGCCGCTGGACTCCGACCGTGTCCCAGCCGGCGCCCTTCGAGCTCGGAGCGGGCGACGCCCGCCTCGTCCTGGGCTCGCTCCCCGTCGGTCCCGCCACGATCACGGCGCACGTGGGCATCGGCCAGCTGACCGTCACCGTGCCACCGAACACCCGCGTCGTGCTCCATGCGCACGTGGGTGCCGGTGAGGTCGACCTGCCGGGCATCGCGCCCCAGTCGGGCACGAGCCTCGAGACACAGACCACGATCGAGCCCCTCGCGGGCCGCGACGTGACCACCACGGTCGACCTCACGGTCGACATCGGGCTCGGACAGCTGGAGGTACGCCGTGCGACGTCATGACCTGGACTGGATCTCTCTCATCGCCGGCCTGGTGTTCGCGGCACTTGCCGTGACCTACCTCGTCGCCTCGATCGCCGACGTCAGCCTCGACGGCCGCTTCGTCTGGCCCGCGGTGTTCATCGCTCTCGGCGCCGCCGGGGTCGCGACCGCAATCACCGCCGCCGCCCGCCAGGAGAAGGCCTTCGTCCCCGCCGACTCACTCGACGACGCCCCCACCTGAGCGCACCCCAGCCCCGCCGTTTCGCGCAGCGCTGGCCGTGGCTGGCTCGGGTGGGGGGTGCTCGAGCTAGATCCGGCGTACCTCCCGGGTCACGCTCTGGCCCGGGAGGTAC
>JANXWJ010000025.1 GCA_025351185.1 Candidatus Nanopelagicales bacterium | reverse complement strand
ACGCTCGACGCGCCCGAGCTTGCCGCCGTAGGTCGGTGCCTGCTCCACCACGGTGACGTCATGACGCTTCACGGCCAGGCGCGCGGCGACAGCCATACCGCCCATGCCTGCGCCGATCACCACCACCCGTGCCACGGTCGCTGAGCCTAGGTGGATGCCACGCTGGCAGCGCGCGAGGGTGCCACGACAGGTGACCCACACGACCTAGGGGAGGGGGCGACCTCGCCACGTGGTGGTGCCGGCGTGGTGGCGGCGCCAGGACTCGGTGACGAGGGCGGCGAAGGCGGTGACCGAGGCGGGGTGGGCGAGGGCGTCGGTGGCGCGGCCGCCGGTACGCCGAGCCACCAGGACGCGTCCGGTCACGCCTGCGGCGTAGCCCGCCATCCCCCAGGCGCGGGTGCGCGTGGACGAACTTGCGACGACCGCGACGGGTGGCACGACGTAGAGCCAGGACAGCAGCGCGATGACACCCGCCGCACCCGCGGGGGAGCCGAAGGCCGACCACAGCGACTTGGTGTAGCCCTCGACGAGCGCATCGGTGTCGTCATACATCCGGCAGGTCGCGACCTGCGTCCCATCGACCACGACACCTCGACCACCGGCTCGCTTGACCGCGCGCAGCAGTGCGACATCGTCGAGGACCTCGTGGCGGACGCCGTCGTGCCCGCCACTACGGAGGTAGACCGCAGTGTCGACCATGAGGAGCTGGCCGTTGGCCGCGACCAGCGACTCGCGCGGTGAGGACTCGGCTGCGCCCAACGGCAGCATCGTCGCCCACGACCACTGCAGCAGCGGCTGCACGAGCCGGGGCACGACACCGTCGGCGAGCTGATGCGGATACGGGCACACGAGGTCGAGCCGACTCTGTCGCAGCAGCGTCACGCTGGCCGCGATGCCGTGCGGTGCCACCACGACGTCGGCGTCGACGAACACCAGGACAGAGCCGTTCGCAGCACGCGCGAGGCGCTCGCAGGCCCACGTCTTACCGAGCCAGCCGGCGGGCAGGGATGCGCTGCCGCCGTCGATGACGGTGAGTCGGGAATCGCCTGCGGCACAACGGCGTACGACGTCTGCAGTGGCATCGGTCGACCCGTCGTCGAGCACGAGAATCTCGACATCGCGCAGCCCCTTGCTCGCAAGCAGCGCCTCGATGCACGGACCGATGCGACGTGCCTCGTCGCGTGCTGGCACCAGGATGCTGACCCGCTCGGCGACGACAGGTGGATGCGTGGAAGGCGTGCGCAGGATCGAGAGGTTGTAGGCCGTGTGCGCGGTCGCGATCCATGCACCGACAGCAGCCGCCGCGACGGTCGCGTCGACGCCGCGGCTCAGTCCCGACCGGTCCACAACGCGTAGGCGTACGGGATCGCGACGACACCCATCGCGATGCCGCCCCAGACCGCGACACCGGGACGGTGCAGGAAGACGGCGTTGAGGATGACGTTGGAGACGTAGGTCCACAGGAACATGAGTGCGGGGACGCCGTCGCCCTCGGCACCGTCGCTGCGTCGGCGCGGCAACCGGTCGAGCAGCAGCATCAGCACGAGCGAGACCAGCAGCCAGCCCACGAAGTTCTGGACGGGGACGTTCTCGATGCCGCGCAGCACGGGGGTGTTGTCGAGGCTCCACGTCCAGTGGCCCTCGGCCACCATCTGCGGGTCGAGGAACAGGTCCCACGAGGCGAGCGCCACGGCCGCGATCACCGGGGTGAGCAGCGGCCCGCTCGACAGGCGTCGCGCGACGAGGAGGGCGGGATAGCTCATCATCGCCCAGGCCAGCGGGATGACGACCGGCACGCCAGCGACCAGGGGACCCAGCGTGTCGGCGTAGGTGTAGGTCCCGAACGGGAACCCGGTGCGCGTGCCGAGCACCTCGGCGCCGAACCCGATGCCGGCGCTGAGCACGAACCAGCCGAGCGCCCACAGCAGCCCGCGCGAGGTCAGCGCATGGGTCGCGCTGGTGAGGAAGAACAGCACGACGGTCACGACCGTGAGCACGTCACGGGTGCTGTCGTGGGTGAGCGGCCAGGCGATCTGGGCCAGGATAGTGACCAGCGCCAGCAGCCACGGGAGCATGCGGAGGACGCCCCCCGACCCGCCTCGACGGCGGTTGGCGTGGGGACCGGAGTAGACGCGAACGCTCATGTCGGCCCGACCTTACGGGGTGGCGGAGCACACCTTGGCATCCCGCCCCGTGCTCAGACCGTCGTGCGTCCTTGACCCGACCGGGTGAGAGACGGGTCATCGCCATCGAGTGGCGGGAGGTATCGGTCGATCCCTGAGGGATGAGCGCACCTGGAGTTCCACCGAGCGGGTATAGCGGCGCGATCCCCGCCTGGGCCGGTCAGGGCTCCGACGCGGTGGTCGCGTGGTCTCCCGTTGCTGCGCCGCCGGCTTGCGCACCTCGGCACACCTCTGCCGCCGCGAGGCCCAAGGCATCGGCGGTGCGTTCCTCGACGATGAGCTTCGGGATCGTCGGCAAGACCGTGATCACGCTCGTGCTGCTCTCCATCGGCGGCCTCATCGCGTTCGGCAACCTCTTCGGGGTGCCGGTCTACGCCGTGTTCCTGGTCTGGGCGCTGCGTGACCTCTGGTCCCGTGAGCGACGAGCAGCGCCGCCGCGTCGCCCCTCGACGCAGGTGCGCCCGGTCGCGACCTCCCCGTACGACGACTGACCGGGCAGTCCGTAGGGACCAGCCTTGCTGGCGCAAGTGCTGCTGAAGCGGACGTGTCAGCAGCAGTTACGCCAGCATCGTGGGTCCGTCGGGGGCGGCGATGTCGCGGCGGGCATAGCTGCCGGTGGCGTCGATGACGGCGAGACGGGCGAAGAGCTCCTCGGCATACCACCCGACCTCGTGGGTACGACGCATGACTTCCTGGTGCGGTGCGCGTCGGTGGGCGAACTCCGAGAGCGCGGATCCCGTGCGCCACAGGCTGAATGTGCCCTGCAGCCCCACCGGTGCCTCACCGATCCCGAGGGCGAGGTCGAGGCCGTCGACGTCGCGCAGGTCGGTCGAGACAGGTGGCACCGACGACCAGAACGTGCGCCACTGGGACGGCTTGATGCGGGCCCGGGTGATGGCAGCGACGCGACCGTCCCATCGGTGTGCCAGGGGGTCGCCGAACGGTGTACGCCCCGCCCAGGTGCCGCGAGAGCTCAATGGGCGCATGAGGATTCGGGCCTGCTCGTGGGCGAGGTGCGACCACGCGTCGTGGCTCCGCGACGCCTCGTAGCGGGCCGGTCCCTCGTCGTCGCGCCAGCACGCCAGCACACCCCAGTGGTGGGGGTCGGCGTCGCGCATCGTGAACGTCTTCCCGGACCCCGTGCCCACGAGCTTCACGAACGTCGCGCCCGGGATACGTCGTACGCCACCGCGGTCGAGTCCCATGCGCCCGACGGCACGCAGCATGCCGATCCCGTCGACGCCGTAGAGATGCAGGCTCACCACAGCCGGCACGGGCTCGGCGGCACCGGGTCGAGAGCCGACGGAGTAGTGCGCCGGGTCCGGCCCTGACGGGGGGTGCTGCTGCGCGGTCATCGCTCCCATCCTGTCGCGCCGGGCGCCGCAGCGCGTGCCGACCGACCTCGTCGCGGCGATCAGCGCAGCAGGACGACGACGAACAGGGCGTAGGGGACCGCGATGACCACGCCCGCCGTCGACGAGTCGAAGGCCCCGGCGGACGAACGCCCACGCGAGGGTGACCGAGGTGAGCCCGACTTACCACCAGGCCGTAAGCAGTGCGGAGCTCGTCACGGTGCCGAGGCCGAGGAACGCCGCGGGGATGAGCAGGCCGACGACGACGTTGACGTTGTTGCTGTTGGTCGTGGTGCTCAGGGTCGCCGCGCCACGTCCCTTGCGCGCGAGGTAGATCGCCACGACGGCGTTGGGGATGCTCGTCACGACGGCGAGCAGCACAGCGCCGGCGACGACGGCGGAGAGGTTCCAGGCGGCACCGATGTCGGTGCCGCTGCGTTCGAGTGCGACGGAAGCCGCGACGACCACCACGAGCAGCAGTCCTACGACCACGACGTCGAGGCCGCCGCCACTACCCGGGTGGATGTCGAGGTCGGTCACACCTCGACGGTGGCGATCTCGTCGTCGTCCGGCGTTCGTGCGGGCGTACGACGGCTCAGGTGGCGCGCTCGCCGACCTCGGCGGCCTCGCCGGCGGTGACGCGCAGCAGCTCGTCGTAGGTCGTGGGGAAGACGAAGTGTGGGTGCCCACCCGCAGCCCACACGACGGCATAGCGCGCGAGGTCGATGTCGACGATCGTGCGCAGCGGCTTGGGATGACCTACCGGCGCGACCCCGCCGATCGGCTGACCGGTGTGCTGACGGACGAACTCCGGGGTGGCGCGGCGGACCGACCCGGCGCCGGCGATCCCGGACAGCAACAGGGTGTCGGCGCGGTGAGCGCCTGAGGTGAGCACCAGCAGCGGCTGGCCGTCGGCATCGAAGATGAGCGAGTTCGCGACCGCTCCCACCTCGATGCCGAGCAGCGCCGCGGCGTCGGCCGCGGTCGCGGCGCGCTCGGGCAGCTCGCGTACGACACCTGCCACGCCGAGCCGGGCGAGGGCCTGCGCCACGCGCGCCGCGTTGGGGTGCAGTCCGGACACGTCGGGGGCCGAGGTGTCGAGCGTGCCGTCGGCGTTGACCCCGGGGTGCTGCGCTGTCGTCGAGAGCCTTGGCGTCGGCAGCCTCGGCAGCCCGGTGGCCGAGAGCTGGCCATCGCTGGTGTCGGCAGCGTCGGCACCATCCGGACTGTCGGTGGCCTGTGGGTTCATGGAGCGAAGGGTAGGGCCGCGCGTCGGGCGAGGGGAGCGCACGGGCGAGGTCCAGTGCGAACTGGTGGTCGCGACATTCCTCGGACCGGTTCGCGACGGTGTCGGGACTGGTTCGTGCTCGTTGTGGTCCGGGTTGCGGGGAGGGCTTGACGCGCTGTCGGGGGTGGGGGATACGGTGGGACTCGATCGTACAGATGTTCGAACTCCTGGTTGTCCGACCAGCTGTGCGATCGAGCACCACCAGCCCGAGATGGCCTCACGGATCGCGCCGTGGGAGGTCTCGGCGCAGGCACCGGTGGGTCCGTGAGGTTCTCGCGGTCCTCACGGCTCACCGGTCCGGCGAGGGAGCACCGAGGTCCCGCCGGTGGGGCCGCGAGCGTGGGGAAGCGCTCCGGTCCGCCGACGGGTCCGACCGTCCTTGCCCGCACCAGTGCGAGCCGGCTCACCAGATCCGGCGCCCGCACCGTCAGCACGTCAGCACCATCAGGACCGCCAGCACGCTGGCAGCACAGCACCAGGTTCACGGGTCGTTCTTCCTCTGCAACCCGTCCGACGGCGCCGACCTCGGTGCCGTGACGACGAGCGACAGCAGCAGTGGCAGCAGCACCGCTGACACCGCCAGGGAGGAGGATCCGTGCGCACCTACGGCGAGGCCATCGACGTCCGCATCGGAGCCGACTCACGGTCGGGTTCTGATGTGCCCGCCCAGTTCCTCTGGCGCGGCCGGCTCTATCTCGTCCGTGAGGTCCTCGCGCACTGGGTCGAGCTCGGCACCTGGTGGTCGGTCCGCGGGTCCCGTGCCACGCGCGCGGGTGGCACTCCTGCTGCCACTGTCGCTGACCGTCCCTCTCAGCAGAGCTCGGCAGCACCGACGTCGGAGCCCCATCGCTCGGTGGCCGCCGACGTCGGGGCCATCGAGCGCGAGGTGTGGCGGGTCGAGGCCTCGTCCGGGCGCAGCGGTACGTGCGGGGTCTACGACCTTGTCCGTGACGTGCCTGCGACCGACCCACGAACCACAGTGACAAGTCCACCGGCGCCGGCGCGCTGGCGCCTCGCCCGCGCCCTCGACTGACCCGCACCCGACCCGACCCACATCCAGTTCACCACCCTGTCCCACCGTTTCTTCGAGAGGAGCCTGACGTGCCCCCGTCCCTGACTGCGACCTTGCCGCTGTCCCTGTCCGAGCCGTCCCGGTCCGAGCTGTCCCGGTCGGCTCCGACGAGGTCTGAGCCGACCAAGTCTGTGCCGACCAGGTCTGAGCCGGTGCCGGTGCTCGAGCCGCGTTCCGTCCTCCCGCGCTCCGTCATGACGCCACCCGTCATGACGCCACCCGTCATGACGCCGTCGGTCATGTCGTCCGGTGCGATACCCGCCGCCGCGTCGTCGGGGGCGTTGCCGCGACCCGACGCACCCGGGGCGAGCCGCGACCTGCTCGCCGGCTCGGCCCGCGAGCTGCTCGCCTCGACCGCAGCCGAGGATCCCGAGACCCGCTACGCCCACGCTCACCTCGCTGCCCTCCGGGCGGCCGCTGCCGTGCTGGCCGCCCGGGCCCGGCCTCGTGGCCGGCGCTCGAGCCGGGTGCGCAGCGCCTGGGTGCTGCTCGCCGAGGTCGCCCCCGAGCTCTCGGAGTGGGCCGCGTTCTTCGCCGCCGGTGCCAGCAAGCGCGCCGCGGCCGAGGCAGGCCTGCGCGGTGTCGTCACCGAGCGCGAGGCCGACGACCTGCTCCGCGACGTCGAGACCTTCCTCGCGCTCGTCGCGCGGGTCCTCGGCGTCACCCGCCAGCTCGCGCTCCCCGACGTCCCCGCGTCGCGCGCGTCCTGATCGCCCCCCCGCCCCGTCTCCGTCAGCCGCTGTCGATCTCCTGTGCCCACCGACCCCTTCGTCCACCTTCACGTCGCCTCCGGCTACTCCCTGCGTCACGGCGCCAGCAGCCCCGCGGCGCTGGCGGCGCGGGCGGCCTCGCTCGGCCAGGACGCGCTCGCCCTCACCGACCGCGACGGCCTCTACGGCGCGGTCCGCTTCGTGCTCGCCTGCCGCGACGTCGGCATCGCCCCGATCCTCGGTCTCGACCTCGCCGTGCACGAGGTGCTCGCGCCCGGTGCCGCGAACGATGCACTGGGATCCCGTGTACGCCGTACCGCTGCCGGACGTCTCGGCTCGGGGCCGACGCTGGCCGAGCGCACGGCCGCCACGTCGGCGGCGCTCACGACCGCGGCGCGGTCCTCGCCCGCCCGGCGCACCCCGGCCCGGGGCGGTGCCGAGGTCGACCCGCGGCACCCGCGCATCGTGCTGCTCGCGCGGGGCCGCACCGGCTGGGCCTCGCTGTGCCGGCTCGTGTCCGCCGCGCACCTCGGGCTGCGGCCCGACCCCCTGCCGGGGGCGGCGGTGCTCGATCCGCGCGACGCCCGGGCCGCCGAGGGCCGCCGCGGCTCCCCGGTGACCACCCTGGAGACCGTGGCCGCGCACGCCGACGGTCTCGTGCTGCTGCTCGGCCCCGAGTCGGAGGCCGGGCGCGCCCTGGCCCGTCGGCGTCCGGACCTCGCCGAGGCCGCGCTCGGCCCGTGGCGCGAGGTGTTCGGGCGGCGCCTCGCCATCGAGGTGGTGAGCCACCGGGCGCGCGACTCGGCGCTCGCGGTGAGCGACCTGTCGGGAGCACCGAGCCGCGGCCTGCCCTACTCCGCGGGCCTGGCTGCCCGCGCGCTGCGCCTGGCCCGCGACCACGACCTGCCTGCGGTGCTCACCAACGTCGTCCGTCATGCCGAGCGTGACCAGGCACCGGTCGTCGACGTCCTCGATGCGATCCGTCGCCTCGTGCCCCTCGACTCACGGCACCTCGACCGCGCCAACGGCGAGGGCTACCTCGCCGAGGGTGCGCACATGGAGCGCGTCGCCCGCGAGGTCGTCCACCTCGCCGGGGTGGTGCAGGGGGAGTCGGCCGAGCGGCGCGAGGTGGCGCGGCTGCTCGCCGACACCCGCACCCTCGCCGACGCGTGCCGGCTCGACCCGGTCACCGACCTCGGCATCGGCGAGGTGCACGTGCCGGAGCTCGACCTCCTGCTGCCCGCGCGGGTGGCGGGGCGCAGCAGCGTCGTGCGCGACCGGGGGCCGGCGACCCTGGCGGCCGAGGCGCTCGAGGCCGACCGCCACCTGCGGGCGCGCTGCGACTCCGCGCTCACCGCCTACCTCGACCGTGGCCGGCACCGCCCGCACGACGTGCACGAGCGGCTCGACGCAGAGCTCGCCACCATCGCCGCGCTCGGCTTCGCCGGCTACTTCCTCACCGTCGGCGAGGTCGTCGACCTCATCCGCGGGATGGACGTCCGGGTCGCCGCCCGTGGCTCCGGCGCGGGCAGCCTGGTCAACCACCTGCTCGGCATCTCCGGTGTCGACCCGCTCGCGCACGGGCTGGTGATGGAGCGCTTCCTCTCACCCCTGCGCCGGGCGCTGCCCGACATCGACGTCGACGTCGAGTCGGCGCGACGCACCGACGTCTACGGCCGCATCCTCGAGCGCTTCGGCGGCGAGCGCTGCGCCTGCGTCTCTATGCGCGACACCTATCGAGTGCGCCACGCCGTGCGCGATGTCGGGGCGGCGCTGGGGATGCCGGCGGGGGAGATCGACGCGTTCGCGAAATCGTTCCCGCACATCCGCGCACGCGATGCGCGACAGGCGCTCGAGGAGCTGCCCGAGCTGCGGTCCTCAGGTCTCGGCAAGCTCGCCGCGCGCGGTGAGCTCGACGGCTTCCTCACCCTCGTCGAGGCGCTCGACGGACTGCCCCGCCACATCGCGCTGCACCCGTGCGGCGTGCTGCTCTCCGACACCACGCTGCTCGACCGCACACCGGTCGAGGCGAGCTGGATGGGCTTCCCCATGAGCCAGTTCGACAAGGACGACGTCGAGGAGCTCGGGCTGCTCAAGCTCGACGTCCTCGGCATCCGCATGCAGTCCTCGATGGCCTATGCGCTCACCGAGATCGAGCGGGTCGACGGCGAGACGGTCGACCTCGACGCCGTGCCCCTCGACGACCCGGCGACCTATGCGCTCGTGAAGTCGGCGCACACCCTGGGCTGCTTCCAGATCGAGTCACCGGGGCAGCGCGAGCTCGTCGGCAAGTTCGCGCCCGAGACCTTCGACGACCTCATCACCGACATCTCGCTGTTCCGTCCTGGCCCGGTGAAGTCCGACATGGTGACGCCGTTCCTGCGGGCGCGGCAGGGGTGGAACGACCCGGTCTACCTCCACCCCGACCTGCGCCCCGCGCTCGAGGAGACCTACGGCGTCGTGGTGTTCCACGAGCAGGTGCTGCGCATCGTCTCGGTGATGACAGGGTGCTCGTTGGCCGAGGCCGACGAGGTACGCCGCAGCCTCGGCTCGCCCGACACCCAGCCCGAGGTGCGCGCGTGGTTCTACCCCGCGGCGCGCGACCGCGGCTATGACCTCGTGACGATCGAGCGGGTGTGGGAGGTGCTGCGGGCGTTCGCATCCTTCGGCTTCTGCAAGGCGCACGCGGCGGCGTTCGCGCTGCCGACGTATCACTCCGCGTGGCTCAAGACCCACCACCCGGCGGCGTTCCTCGCGGGGGTCCTCACGCACGACCCGGGGATGTACCCCAAGCGGCTGATCCTCGACGAGGCGCGCAACCTCGGCATCGCGATCCTCGCCCTCGACGTCAACACCTCCGACGGCACTTACCGCGTCGAGCGGGTGTCGCCCTACGACGAGCCGCCGCCGGAGATCCTCGGCGAGCGACCGCGGCGTCCGCAGGACGTCCCGGGCGTTCCCGACGGCTCGGCCTACGGCATCCGGCTCTCCCTCGCCGACGTCAAGGGCATCAGTGCCGCGGAGATCGAGCGCGTGGTGGCCGGTCGGCCATACGGCTCGTTGTCGGACTTCTGGCACCGCGCCCGCGTCGCGCGTCCGGTGGTCGAGCGTCTCGTCGTCGCGGGCGCGTTCGACTCGCTCTACGGCATCGGCCTGTCGAGCCCCGTCCGCCGTCGCGGCCGGGTGACCCGCCGCGACCTGCTGCTGCAGGTCGCCGACCTCGACCGGCACACCCGGGCGACGACCCGGGCCGCGAAGGCCTCCGCACCGCGCGGGCCGGGGAGCCGCAGCGTGCCGCTCACCGCGACGGGGCTGCCAGCGATGTCGTCGTCGTCCGGCAGCACTGTCGCGGCCGCGCGCCGTCAGGCGATGTCACCGGCGGCCGTGACCGCGGCCGCCGACCTCGACGTGCAGCTCACCCTCGACCTCGGCGACACCCCGGGTGAGATCGCATCGAGCGGGCTGCCGGAGATGACCGACGCCGAACGGGTGCGTGCCGAGCTCGAGGTGCTCGGCCTCGACGCCAGCCGTCACGTCGTCGACTTCTACACCCCGATGCTAGAGGCGCTGTCGGTGACGCGCTCGCGCGACCTGCTGCGTCGACGCAACCAGTCCGAGGTGTTCGTCGCGGGGGTCAAGGTGGCCACCCAGACCCCGCCGGTGCGCTCCGGGCGCCGCGTCGTGTTCCTCACCCTCGACGACTCGACCGGCCCGGTCGACGCCACCTTCTTCGAGGACGTGCAGGGGCCCTACGCCGCCACGGTGTTCGGCTCCTGGCTGCTCCTGGTGCGCGGGGTGGTCCGGCGTACCGGACCGCGGGGGATCTCGATCCGCGCGACCGGGGCGTGGGAGCTCGGCGTGGTGCACGACGTGTGGCGTCGCGGGGGAGTCGCCGCGGTCGAAGCGCTCGTGAGCGCCGACACCGGCACCCTCGACGACGGCATCGACGCGGCAGTGACGGGCCGTGCCGAGAGCCGGTCGAGCCGTCCCGTCATGGCTCCGGCCCCGTCGGGCGCGGCTGCCACCGGCTACGGCTACGGCGGTTACGGCGGCGGCTCGGGTGCGGGATCGGGCGCCGGTGGCATGGGTCGGCGCGGGTCCGACCTCGCTGCTGCGGCACGTGGTCGCACCGACCCGGTCGAGACGACGGAACCCGCTGGCCGGCCTGCGACAACAGGACCCGCCGAGACGACAGGACCCGCCGAGACGACAGGACCCGCCGAGACGACCGGGGAGCGGGCGGCGCGGGTGCGCCGGGTTCTCGTGCACGCCAGCGGCTTTCGTCAGTCGCCCTACGCCGACATCAAGCCGCAGGGCGTCGATGCGGCAGACACGCGCAGCAGCAGCCAGGCGGCGGCCGCATCCCGTGCGTCAGCCGCAGCCGCAGCCGGGGAGACCACCGACGACGACGAGGCGGCGCGCCGTCGGCGTACGCCTCCGGGCAAGCTCTGGCACTCCAGCCCCGGCAGCTCCGGATGGTGACACCGAGGACTCGTGCGGCACCGGGCTCATGCGGCACCGGGCTCGTGCGGCACCGGGCTCGTGCGGCACCGGGCTCGTGCGGCACCGGGCTCGTGCGGCACCGGGCTCGTGCGG
>JANXWJ010000281.1 GCA_025351185.1 Candidatus Nanopelagicales bacterium | reverse complement strand
GCCCAGTGCGGGTCGCTGAACCACGCCCGGATCGCGTCGGCCGCCACGAGCACGACCTTCTCGCCCGCACCGTGCACGCCGAGCGCCGCCGGCACCTGCTGCAGCGCGATGACGAGCGCGATCCCGATAGTGAACCCCTCGACGACGGGTACGGGGATGTAGCGCATGTAGCGCCCGGCCCCGGAGTAGGCGAGACCGAGCATCAGCACGCCGGCCATCAGCCCGACGACGAGCACGGCCGAGCCACCGAACTGCGCCACGATCGGCACGAGCACGACGGTCATCGCACCGGTCGGCCCCGACACCTGCAGGTTGCTCCCGCCGAAGGTCGCAGCCACGACACCCGCGATGACGGCAGTCACCAGACCGGCGCCGGCGCCGAGTCCCGAGGTGATGCCGAACGCCAGTGCCAGCGGCAGCGCGACCACGGCCACGGTGAGTCCCGCGATCAGGTCACGGCGCGGGTCGCGGCGCAGCGACGCGAGCTCGGCACGTCCGGGGAGCAGCCTGCGGGTGCGCGCCCACACGGCGGTGGACCAGGGGACGTGCGCCGGGGTGCTGTCCGCGCCGTGCGGACCCGGGCCGTTCGGCGAACCCGTCGCGGCGCTCATCGGCGGGTCCGGGCGACGGGGCGCAGGTCCTTCTTGAGCTGGTCCTGCCCGTCGATGAGGGTGCGCAGGATCACCCGCGCGGCCAGGAGCAGGTCCCGCACCTCGGGCACGCTCACCGAGTAGACGACCTCGCTGCCCTCGCGGCGCTGGGCGACGAGCCCGGCACGACGCAACACAGCGAGCTGCTGGGAGAGGTTGCTCGGCTCGATCTCGATGGCTGCCAGCAGCTCGTGCACGGCATGGTCACGCTCGCTCAGCAGCTCGAGCACCCGGATCCGCGCAGGGTGGCCGAGGGTGCGGAAGAACTCGGCCTTGGCCTGGTAGAGCGGGACGGTCATGTGGACCTCCGAGACGACGACTTCTCTAGTTTCGCACATGATGAAGTCTTCATGTACCACGTCCCCTGTGCACAGACCTGGGGACAACTTGGGGACGACCGGCCCTTCTCGGAGGACAAGCTGTGCACATCCTGTGCACGACCGAAAGCCGGCGAAACCCGTCAGAAAACATTCGAGAAACCCCTTGTGCCACGGGGGAAACGGGGGCTAGAAATGAGCCACGCCAAGCACGACGGGCGGACCACTCGGAGGCAACTCCGGCGGCGGACGAGGACCGGGAAACCGAGCCACGACCACTGAGGTCCACCCAGACGCCTGGCCACGCCGAGAACGATCGGCGAGCCGCTCGGAGGGTTCTTCGGAGCTCACCAGGCAGGGACGCACCACCGCCAGCATCTCTTCGGAGAGGTCGGCAGGGGTCGCGGCCCGCGGACGACGACACGGGCAACCGAGGTCGTCGCACGCTGGTTCGTCGGACGAGCACGGCGGCCGCCGATGAGCATGGCGGTCCACGGCACGATCCCCTCGGGGGTCGGACCACCACGAGGTGAGCGGGCAACTGCGAGCGCGTGGGTCGGACCGACGAGCACACGGCAACGCACGAAAGCCTGGTCGTGCGGTCGGGGCAACCTGACCGCTGACCGGGTGGACGTGCTGCGGGGCCCCTCGATCTCATACATCGAGGGGCCCCGCACCTGTCTGGCGACCAGCACGCCGTACCGGCACGGCCAGGATGCCCCACGGCGCCGCGCAGACCCCGTCACGACACGACGAGACGTCCCTCACGCCGCCGAGCCACCTCCAGACAACCCCACCGCTGACCTGGGTGTCGTGGGTGCTTCCGGGCGCGGGTAACCCCCACGACACCCAGGTGAGCGGGCGGTTGCCTCCTCGGCCGTAGGGTCGGCGGGTGACCGAGCAGCCGCAGCGCGGCGGGGCCTGGGACTTCCCCGGCCGCGTGCACCCGGAGCACGCACCATGGCGTAACCGCGAGGCTGACCCTGGCGAGGTCGTGTGGGCGTGGGTGCCGTACGAGGAGGACCCCACGCTCGGCAAGGACCGGCCGCTCATCATCATCGGACGCGACGTCGTGAGCCACGACACGCTGGTCGGGCTCATGCTCACGAGCAAGGACCACGGGCACGACCCCACCTGGTTCGCGATCGGCGCGGGCCCGTGGGACCCGGAGCACCGACCGAGCTGGGTTCGCCTCGACCGCCCGCTCGCGGTGAGCTCCCACGCCGTGCGCCGCGAGGGTGCCTCGATGCCGAAGGACGTATTCCTGGCCGTCGTCGAGCGGGCTGCCGCCGCGCCTCGTCACCGACCGCGCCGCCCCGTACCCACGTCCACGTCCGGCCGGCGACCGACAGCTGCCCGCCACGGCCTCCTGCGCCGCCTGGTCAACCTCCTGCGCCGCCACTGACACCACGCCCAGACCGGCGTG
>JANXWJ010000246.1 GCA_025351185.1 Candidatus Nanopelagicales bacterium | reverse complement strand
TCACCAAGTTCGGGCAACGCATCGACATCCCACCCCGACCCTTCCTCGACACCCCCGACCCACCCGGGCAAGTCGGGCAAGTCGGGCAAGGCGGACCACCACCACTCACCGACGCGGGTCCGGACGACACGCCATCCAGGCCATCCGCGGCAACGGGCGATCAGGTGCGCCTTGATGTCGGCACGTCACTGCCCTCGCCACCCTTGCACGTCGGGCTCGAGGAGCCGCCCTTCTAGCGTGGCGGCACGCACGAGGCCGCCACGTCCGGCGCGCGACCTGTGGGGGGTGTGCGGGGTGGACGTGGCGGCCGGCTATCGACGGCTCGCCGTGCTGTGCTGCTCGGATGGTCCGCGGATCGAACCGACCGAGCGACGAGCGCGATTCTCAGTGGGCGATCGCGATTCCTAGAACCAGTGGCTCCGGCCGCCGACCGCTCTGCCGGTGCTTCCGAGCAGCGCGAGAACTGCGCCGACCACGACGAGGATGATGCCGATAGTCTCGAGTATTGCGATCTTCGCGACGAGTCCGATGATGAACAGGATCAGTCCCAGGACGATCATGACGGTGCTCCGTTTCTCGGCGACGCGACGTCGCCGTGTGTCCCACTGGTGCCCGCTGGCCCCAGCCTCAAACCACGCCACGCAGGGTCTTGACCAAGGTCAGACCGAGCGATCAGGCACTCGCGACGCGACTAGCTCACGTCGTCGAGCATGCTCACGAGGTCCTCGGCGTGCTCCTCTTCGACGGCGAGGATGCCCTCGAGCATCCGTCGGGTGGTGGGATCTCCGGTAGCGAGCCACGCGATCATCTCGGTGTAGGACGCAACGGCGATCCGTTCCGCGACGAGGTTCTCCTCGACCATCTGACGAAGGGTCTTCGCCGTCTTGTATTCCGAGTGGGCGCGCGACGTCAGCGTCTGCGGGTCGAAGTCCGGCTCGCCGCCGAGCTGGGAGATGCGCGCCGCGATGAGCTCGGCGTGTGACAGCTCCTCCTGCGAGTGCGCGAGGAACTCGGCCGCGATCGGCTCCGCGTTCATGCCCCGAGCGCTGAAGTGGTGCTGCTTGTAGCGCAGGACGCAGATGAGCTCGGTCGCCAACGCCTGCTGCAAGAGGTCCAGGACGCGTACGACATCCGCGCCGTAGGCCGCCGTCACCGGGCCCTTGTCCATCTGCTCGCGTGCCCGCTTACGCAGGGTGGTGACGTCGGTGAGGAAGTCGCCGGTGCCGGGGGTCGGACTCGCCACCGTGTCAGGCGTGCTCACGGCTCACCGCCCGAACGATCACCAGGGCGATGATGGCTCCGACGATCGAGCCGATGAGGCCCGAGGTCTGAAACGCTCCTTCGGCAAGGTCCTTACCGAACAGCAGGTAGCCGAGGAAGCCGCCGACGAGCGATCCGACGACACCCAGGGCGATGGTGGCGAGGATGCCCATGGAGTCCCTGCCCGGGACCACGGCGCGTGCGATGAAGCCGGCCACCAGGCCGACGACGATGATCGTGATGATGAAGGTAAGCATGGCTGTCTGCTCCTTGTCGATGGTCTCAATCTCAGTTTCGGACCCCGACGCACTACCCGACGTCTGGTGCGCGAAACATGGTTGGCGGATGCTCTGAGCGGCACCTGATATCGCAGCTGTGCCATGCGATCTAGGCGATGGTCACTCATCGACGAGTGGCAGTCCCACGCGATCGTCGACCTCGTCCTCATCCTCGTCCAGGACCGTTCGCGCCACATCGTCGACAGGCTCCTCGGGTGCGCCCGTCGACGTCGTGGCGACATCATCGCCGCCGTCGTGCGCCGGGTCGTCGCTGTCGTCGCCGTCGCCGAGATCGAGCACCGGCTCGTCCTCGACTCGGTCCGGTCGCGCGGCGTCCCCGCGGTCCTGCTCGATGTCACGACCCGCGAGCGCCGCCTGGATCGCCTCCTGCTCCGCAGCAGCGATCGTCGCGTCGGCCTGATCGGCAAGGTCACCGCTCACCTCGTCGGAGTTCATGAGTGGTTTCCTTCGTCGTCAGGACGGTCCGCTGCGCCGGGCTGCGCCGCACCCTGCTCGCGCTCGCTCGGGTAGGACGACTCGGCGGTGGCGTCCGATCTGCTCTCGTCGTCGTCCAGTGCGTCCGCGAGGTCGGCTCGAGACTCCCGCTCAGCGCGGACCCGGTCATCCTTGATGTCATCAGTGCCCCGAGGACGGGACGGCTCGGTGGATGAGCTGTCCCACTCCGCGGGGTCACTGGGCGCCTCGGCGGAGTGCCTCAGCGGCACGGGACGGTCGGTCTTGCTGGGCTGGGCTCCATACGCCGGGCGTGCCGAGTGGGCGGACGCCACACCGGGCTGATCGGAGTCACGCTGCGAGGGCACGCCGGTCACGCGGTCGCCTGCTCGTGCGGGGTGTCCTTGCGGACTGAGTCGGCAACGTCATGGAGCCCGGCTGCCGCACCCGCACCAGCGTCGCGAACGGTCGTGGACGCCCGCTCGGTGACGGCGTCCTTGAGGTCGACGGTCGCGGTGCGCACCGTGTGGCCAGCCTGATCGAGGCCGACGGCCGAGGTGAGCCGGCTGTACGACGCGACGATGCGGTCGTAGGCGGGACGTCCCGCGCGGGCGCCGAGCACATAGCCCGCAGCACCTCCGGCGGTGAGCAGGAGCAGCTTGCGCATGGTCGAACCTTCCTTCGGGAGACACGGGTATCAGGAACCGGTTGACGGTGGACGAGGAGTGGGGGCTGCCCGCCCTGGAGTGCGG
>JANXWJ010000192.1 GCA_025351185.1 Candidatus Nanopelagicales bacterium | reverse complement strand
TCACCGCCAGCCTCTACTGCGGCGGCGCCCTCGCGGCCCGCACGACGGCACAACCGATGAGCGTGCCGGGCGGCGACGCCCGGTTCCGCGTGTGGCTCACCGTGCCCGAGACGTGCGCCATGGCGACAGTGCTCATCAACCCCGCGGCGAACCCCGCCGTCTACATCGCGAGCGCGATGGCGACGCAGGACTGAGCGCCCGGCAGACGGCGGCGTACCGAACCCCCACCCCCTCGCGTCGGTGCGCCGCTGCTCGGCCGGCTGCACTCGCCTGCGCGCTGTCGTCAGTAGGAACGGACGGCGCCGGTGTAGTTCCCGGCGAGACCAGTCGCAGCAGCGGCCGACGACGTGGCGTAGTCGAGCTGCATCGGCTGCATCTGCAGCAGGAACGCCGCATTCGGGTCGCTCCTCGGTGGTGGGTGCAGCATCGAGGTCATCCACCACGAGAAGTACGTCGACTGCCACACCCGTCGCAGCGCATCGTCGGAATAGCTGTCGACGAGGTCGGTCCGGCCTTCCTGGATCGCCCGCACGAGAGCGGCGCCGAGCTTGGTCACGTCGGCGATCGCGAGGTTGAGCCCCGTAGCACCCGTCGGCGGCACGATGTGTGAGGCATCGCCCGCACGGAAGAGCTGGCCCCAACGCATCGGCGAGCTGAGGAAGCTGCGCATCTGAGTGATCGACTTCTCGAGGGTGGGACCCGACTGCAGGCTCCAACTGTCGAGCGCCATCCGCGTCGAGTGACCCTCCAGATGCGGGCGTCGGGACCAGCCGGCGATGTCCTCGCCCGGATCGACCTTCAGATACAGGCGACTCACCGTGTCCGAACGCATCGAGTGCATCGCGAAGCCATCGGGGTGCAGTGCGTAGATCAGCTCGTCGGTCGAGGGCGCCACCTCGGCCAGGATGTCGGGCCAGGCGAAGGGATAGACCCGCTCGGCGACCATCCGCACCGACTCGGGGATCGTCTGGCGCCCGACCCTGTGGAACCCGTCGCAGCCCGCCACCTCGTCGCAGTCGATCGTCGCGGTGTTGCCGTCGACGCCGACGAAGGGGACCTGGGGTGGTTGGAGTCGGCACCGACGATCGCGGTGTCCGACACCTCCCAGAGGATCTGCTGCCCGGCATCGACCCGGAGGGTGATGAGGTCCTTGGTGATCTCGGTCTGGCCGTAGACCCAGACCGACTTCCCGCACGACTCCACGAAGTCGATCCGGTGACGCTCCCCCGGCCACTGCAGCTAGACACCGTCGTGGCGCATGCCCCCCGGTGCAGCCGATCGCCGACGCCGTAGTCGGAGAGCACGTCGACTGCGCCGTGCTCGATCACGCCGGCCCGGACCCGCGCCTCGATGTAGTCCCGTGAGCTGTTCGACGATCACCGACTCGACACCCTGCTGGGCGAGGATCTGGGGGAGAAGTCAGTCCGCCGAGCCTGAGCCCACGAGGCGACGTGGGTGCGCATGCCGCGAACCGTCCGCGTCAGTGACTCCGCGCCAGCCTCGGTTTCCGCTGGGCGGAAGCCTGGTCAGACTGCCATCCGCCGGGTGATGGACGCCGGGGTCACCTGGAACGCCGGCCCGAACACAAGGTGATGTCACGCGTCTGTTTCGTGTCCATGTCGTTGCCGGTCCAGCAGCGGGACAGCCGTCCGCAGCCCCCTAGGGTGTGTCGATCAGACCCAGGAGGAACCGCCATGACGCGTCCGATCCCCACTGCGTTCGGCCTCGTCGCCGCAGCGACTCTGCTCGCGGCCTGCACCGGCGCACCAGCACCCACGGCGTCGGGCTCGGCCTCCGCATCGGTCCCGACGTCGGACTTCACGGTCCTGACCACAGCCCCGACCGGTGACGCGGGCGCGCTGACCTGGGCGCTCTACCGCGAGACGCAGACGCTCGACCCGATCCAGGCGTTCGACTACCCCGAGAACACGGTCGACTCTCTCCTGTGCGACGCGCTGCTGCGCCAGGCGCCCGACATGACGATCGGCCCGGGCCTCGCGACGCTCACCCAGGTCAGCCCGACCAGTCTGGACTTCACGATCCAGAAGGGTGCAGCGTTCTGGGACGGCAAGCCGGTCACCAGCGACGACGTCGTCTACAGCCTCAAGCGCGCTGCCGACCCGGAGGGGATCGGCTTCTACGCCACTGTCTTCAACCGGGTGAAAGACATCACGGCGGTCAGCACGACGACGGTCGAGCTCACCTTGAGCGAGCCCGACCAGTGGCTCGTCGGCGAGCTCTCCGCGACTCCGGGCATGGTCGTCGAGAAGGCATTCGCGGAGAAGGCAGGCAAGAACTTCGGCACCGTACAGGGGCTCACGATGTGCTCCGGGCCGTTCAAGCTCGACTCCTGGAAGACCGGTCAGGGCATCAGCATCGTGCCTAATCCGACCTACTGGGACAGCACGCTGCCCAAGCCCAAGTTCACGAAGATGACGCTCATCGGCGTCACGGACGACGCGGCACTGACCGCAGGGCTGCAGACCGGTGCGATCTCGGGAACCTATCTCGCGAACCCGCTCGCGACCCTCGGCACGCTGCGTACCAACCCGGACGTTCAGGTCTTCCAGGGTGCGCCGTTCGCCACCGACGCCATGGTCGTGAGCGCGACGAAGGGACCGCTCGCCGACGCGCGCGTGCGCCAGGCGATCTCCTACGCCCTGGACCGCAAGGGCATCATCGACACACTCTGGCACGGTGCCGCGATCCTTCCGCACGCGCTCGAAGCACAGGGCACGTGGGGATCAGCCCCGGACGTCTTCAAGGCTGGCTACGACGCCCTCCCCGCACTCGAGCCTGACCTCGTCAAGGCCAAGGACCTCATGACGCAGGCGGGTGTCGCCGGCCAGAGCATCAAGATCGGCACATCGTCAGGGACAGCCGCCATCAACGCGGAGTCGCTCGCCTACAAGGCGGCGGCCGAAAAGCTCGGCCTCAAGGTCACCCTCACCGACGTGAGCCCCTCGAACTACATCAACTTCTTCATCGACCCGGCCGCGTCGGCGTCCGTCGACGCCTTCCCGACCACCAACTACGGCGACTACGCCGACCCGTCCGCGCTCTACAAGACGTTGGCGCTCAAGGGCGGATCGCAGGACTTCAGCGGGTGGACCGATCCTGCAGTGACGAGGGCGCTCGAAGCAGCGCGTTCGGAGTCCGACCCGGGCAAGCGGGCGCAGGATGTCGTCGACGCGCAGAAGATCATCACCGCGCAGATGGTGTGGATCCCGACCGCGTCGCCCAACGCCGTGCTCGTGATGCACAAGGGCCTCACCGGACCGCCGGCGACCTTCAGCTACATGTTCGGTCCCTGGGCCGTCTACCTCGGCGCCAGCTGACCGTACCCAGTGGCACGACGTGCTTCTCGGTGGACGATGCACCGAGGGCGCTGATGTCGATCGTGCCTACCCACCGAGGATCTGCCGTGCGTGCTCACCGAACTGCCGCATCGGGCCGCACGGACCGACCTCGAGAAGGTCACGCCGCCGTCGGTGACGCCGGTGTGGCCCGGCGGCCAGCGGAACACCTCGCCCGCTTCCACGAGTTCGTCCGTCCCGTCGGCGTGCGTGATCCTGCTCGACCCGTCCAGCTCGATCCCGCAGTGCTCGCTGGGGCTGCCGAAATCTCCTCTGTCGGTCCCCACTGGGTGTACGGGGGAGGCCCGGTTGAAGGTCCACTCGCTCGGCCTAACAACGCACCCGGACCGGATGCCGATGGAGAGAGGGTCAATCGACTCTTCCCGCTGGAGGTCTCCCGTGATGCGCAGAACCCTCACCACCGCCTGTCTGGTCGGCGTGCTCCTCATCCCCGCGTCGTCGGCGCTTGCCGACAACTCGGGTCGTTCCGGAGGCACCATCACCACTCCTGAAGCGCCCACGCCAGCCAACGGGGGCGACCAGGGGTGGGGCAACTGCGGCCACAACTCCAGCGGCGGGAACGCCCACACCGGCGACAACGGCAACGGCGGTGGCAACGGCGGAGACGCCAAGGCCAGCTGCGTCACCGATCCCACCGGCGGTGGGACTCCTCCCCCGCAGTGATTG
>JANXWJ010000189.1 GCA_025351185.1 Candidatus Nanopelagicales bacterium | reverse complement strand
TTACGAGGTCGAGCACCAGCAGCGGGCCACCACTGCGCCGCCATGCCGGATGTCGGCGCCGCCGCGTCCAGACGCCTAACGCCACGTGTGGTGCTTCGCTTCTTACCGTCTCCTGTACGGCCCTTCTGGCACCCGGCCAGTCGTCGATGCCAAGGTTCACAGATCCTCGAACGACCCAGCGTCGAGAGCTATGCGCTGCGGTCGGACGGCGGCGGCGATCCGCTTTGAGTGCGGCGGCCCGCCTGGCTCAGACACACCGGAGGAAGCAGAGGTGCGTGCGCGCAATCCTCCGTCGGGCATCACCTCAACCCATCGGACGAGTCGAGAAGGCCAGTCCCACTCCATCGCATACGAGGCCACAGGGTCTGCCCCGTCCTGAGCAGTTTGATAGACCACGTGAGTGAGCCAGCCAGGTGGTCGTGCATCGCTGGTGGTTGAGCGCCGACGGAACTCCTCTGAGCTCCCCACCGCCACAGAGCCTTCGGCGAGGGCGATCCTTGCCCATCCTGTCGAGAGGGACGTCATGCGCGCAGGCCCGAGTACTTGGAACAGCCTCGAGGTGACTGTCTGGCGGCCGTCGGCGGTTTCCTCGGTTTCGATCAACCGCAGCCCCACTTCGGGCGGGGACTCGCCAACTTCGACCTCGTCCTCTTCCTCGATTTCGCCATCGATTGTGGGGTCGCCGTAGCAAGCGGTCGTCTCGTCATCGAACGTGGCTGCGACCCACCACCCGTCGAAGGCGTCAGTCCCCGGTGCACGCGGATGGAGCGGCCGCGGTGCGAGGTACGCCAGTTCGACCCGCATCAGCCCATGACCGTCAACAAGCTGAGTCACACGGCACGTCGCCACGTCGCATGCACTCACAAGGAGACCTGGGGTCGGGAGCTCACCAATCACCCACGTGATACTGCCTGTTGCCGCACCGGCAAGCGAACGAGAGCGGCACTTCTTGCTCTAAGGGTGCCTCGGTCGCTTTCCCTGGCGCTTGCTGGGCCGACGGCCCTTCTTCTGCGCCGGGGCGTCGTCCTGACCAGCAGACAAATCGATGGCTCCTAGGGCGAAAAGCCGAGTGCGGAGGCTTGGTTCGATGTCGCTGCCGACCCACATCCAGGTGAGCGTGCGGGCGAAGGCGGGAGAGCGCCGAGCGACCAACTCGACCTCGTCGATGAACTGTCCGCCGATTCCGCTGTGGCAGAGGAGGTCTTCAATCTCGCCTGCCCCGAGATCCGAGAAGTCCTGCTCCGTCTCGGCGGCCTCGGCTAGAGCCACGATCAACGCGACGACCCTAGGGTCTCGCTCCATCTCCATGTCGCCCAGCAGCCCCTGGGCGGCGGAGTCGGGCCAGCGCACCCCGGTCTGTCCCGCGTCCTCCGCCCGGAGGGCCGCACGGCACTCACGCGCTGCCGCCCACCAGTCGGCGACCCAGGCGTCCACTGAGGGCCAAGAGTGAATCCTGTCGGCGATGTCCTGCCAGGTGATCGCGGTCTCGCCGACGTCGTTCCCCATGCGCTGATCTTGTCCTTCGTCCCCGTGGAGGCGAGCGCGAATGCCGGGTATTGCTCGGGTGCGGTAGGGACAGATGCCCGTTCCGGGCGACGGGGGCGGCATGGAGACGGGGTCACTCCGGTGGATGGGCGAGCGTGCCGACTGGACCACGGCCTGACACCGCCGACGTCAGTCGGCGTCGCGCCAGCTCTTCCAGAGGGCGGCGTAGGCGCCGTCGGCGGCAACCAGCTCGTCGTGGCTGCCGAGCTCGCTGATCCGGCCGGACTCGACCACCGCGATCCGGTCGGCGTCGTAGGCCGTATGCAGCCGGTGCGCGATGGCGATGACGGTGCGGCCCTCGAGCACGGCGTTGAGCGAGCGCTCGAGGTGACGTGCGGCCCGTGGGTCGAGCAGCGAAGTCGCTTCATCGAGCACCAGGGTGTGCGGGTCGGCGAGGATCAGGCGTGCGAGCGCGACCTGCTGAGACTGCCCGGGCGCCAGGGGATGTCCGCCCTGGCCGACCTTGGTGTCGAGGCCCTTCTCCAGGGTGTCGACCCAAGGCATCGCGTCGACTGACTCCAGCGCGACGAGCAGCGCCGCGTCGTCGGCGTCGGGCTTGGCCAGCAGCAGGTTGTCGCGCAGGGTGCCCACGAACACGTGGTGCTCCTGGTTGACGAGCGCGACCTGCGTGCGCACGGTCTCGGTCGGCATCCGCGACAGCGCCGCACCGCCGAGCTCGACCGTGCCTGTGCGCGGGGCATAGATCCCGGCCATGAGGCGGCCGAGCGTCGACTTGCCGGCACCCGAGGGACCCACCAGCGCCACGCGCTCGCCCGGAGCGATGTCGAGGTCGATGCCGTGCAGCACGTCACGTCCGGCGCGATAGCCGAAGCGCACGTCGTCGACGACGAGTCGGTCGTCGAGCGGCTCGAGGTCGTCGTCGAACTCCTGGTCGGGTACGTCGTGCACGCCCACGAGGCGGGCGAGAGAGGCCTGTCCGACCTGCAGCTCGTCGTACCACATGAGGATGAGGTCGACGGGCTCGACGAGCATCTGGGTGTAGAGCAAGCCGGTGGTCAGCTGGCCCAGCGAGATCGTGCCCTGCCCCACGAGCCAGCCGCCGAGCGCGAGCACGCCGACGAGCGGCAGGACGTAGCCGGCCTCGATCGCGGGAAACCACGAGCAACGCAGCCAGAGCGTGTAGCGCTCCCAGGCGATCCAGCGCTTGATGCGTGAGTTGGTGACGTCGATGCGCTGCTGCTCGAGGCGGTAGAGCTCGATCGTCTGACCTGCGTCGACCGTCTCGGCGATGGAGGCGCTCACCTGGGCGAAGGTCGATGACTCAGCGCGGTAGGCCTGCGGGGCGCGACGGAAATACCACCGCGACGAGATCAGGATCGGAGGCACGGCGAGCAGCCACGCGACGGCGAGCTGCGGCGCCGTGATGACGAGCGCCGCCCCGACGAGGAGCGCGGTGACGACCGAGATGGTGATCTGCGGGATCGCCTCGCGCACAGCGTAGTTGAGCCGGTCGATGTCGGTCGTGATGCGCGAGACGAGGTCGCCTGTGCCCGCCCGCTCGACGACTCCGGTGGGCAGGTTGACGGCACGGGTGAGGAAGTCCTCGCGCAGGTCGGCGAGCACCTCTTCGCCGAGCACACCGGCACGCAGCCGCGTGATGCGCGTGAAGATGGTCTGCACGACGAGAGCGCCGAGGAACCACATCGCGGCATGGTCGATCACCTCGGCCGTCGTGCCGTTGGTGAGACTCTCGACGAGACCACCGAGCACAAGCGGTCCGGCGAGACCGGCGACCGAGGCGACGGAGTTGGTCGCGATGACCACACCGAAGGCAGCGCGGTGCCGCACGAGCATCGCGCGGGTGTAGCGACGCATGGTCACATCGCTCGCGATGGGCAGCGACTGTCCGGTCAGGGTGGACGCGGCGACGGCGTCCTCGGGCGGCATCACGACGACGTCACCTCCTCGCGGGTGACGACGGCGCGATAGCGCGGGTCGCTACGGAGCAGCTCGCGGTGGCGGCCTTCGGCGACCACCCGGCCGTCGAGCACGAGCAGCACGGTGTCGGCCTGGTCGAGCACCAGGGGTGAGTTGGTGAGGATCACGGTGGTGCGACCCGAGCGGGCTTCGCGCAGCGTGGCGGCAATCCGGGCCTCGGTGTGCGAGTCGACGGCACTGGTCGGCTCGTCGAGAACGAGGATCGGCGGGTCGGCGACGAGCGATCTCACCAGCGCGAGTCGCTGCCGCTGGCCCCCGGACAGGGAACGACCGCGCTCGGTGATCCGGGCGCGCATCGGGTCCGAGACGTCGGGCGAGGAGTCGACCAGAGCATCGAGCACGTCGTCGGCCGAGCTCGTCTCGACGGCGTCGGCGATGCTCACGGCGCCGGAGCGAGGGACGTCGAGGAGCTCGGCGAGCGTGCCCGAGAGCAGCACCGGGTCCTTGTCCTGGGTGAGCACCGAGGCGCGGAGCACGGTGCGCGGGATATCCGCGAGGGGCACGCCGTCGAGCGTGACCGTGGCACCGTCGGGACCGAGGCCGGCGAGCCGCAGCGCGATCTCGTCAGCGGTGACCTGCTCGGCGCACACGATCGCGGTGAGCGATCCGGGCTCGATGGTGATGCCCGAGGTCGAGTCGTGCAGGGTCGCCTGCGCAGCCACGACCTGAGCCGCGTCCGGTCGCGCTGCCACGTCGGTGCGCT
>JANXWJ010000160.1 GCA_025351185.1 Candidatus Nanopelagicales bacterium | reverse complement strand
GGCTCCGGCGCATAGGCTCGGCGCATGAAGCATCGACTCCTCGGCCGCAGCGGCCTCAAGGTCAGCGAGATCTCCTACGGCAACTGGGTGACCCACGGGTCCCAGGTCGAGGAGGACGCCGCCATCGCGTGCATCAACGCCGCACTGGACGTCGGCATCACCACCTTCGACACCGCCGACGTTTACGCCGAGACCCGCGCGGAGGCCATCCTCGGCCGTGGCCTCAAGGGCCAGCGGCGTGAGGGCCTCGAGATCTTCACCAAGGTCTACTGGCCCACGGGCGAAGGCCCCAACGACCGTGGCCTCTCGCGCAAGCACATCCACGAGAGCATCAACGGCTCGCTGAAGCGCCTCGGCACCGACTATGTCGACCTCTACCAGGCGCACCGCTATGACCACGAGACGCCTCTCGAGGAGACCATCCGGGCGTTCGACGACCTCGTTCGCGCCGGCAAGGTGCTCTACGTCGGTGTCTCGGAGTGGGATGCCGAGCAGATCCGCGCGGCGGTCGAGATCGCCGACCGGATGGGCTTCGACCGGCTCATCTCCAACCAGCCGCAGTACTCCTTGCTCTACCGCGTCATCGAGGCCGAGGTCGTGCCGACGAGCGTGGAGCTCGGGCTCGGGCAGATCGTCTGGAGCCCGATCGCGCAGGGCGTCCTCACCGGGAAATACCTCCCGGGCCAGCCGCCGCCCGCGGGATCACGGGCCACCGACCCGATCAACGGCCACTTCACCGAGCGGCTGCGCACCGACGACATCCTGACCGCCGTGCAGGGCCTCGTGCCGCTCGCCGAGCAGGCCGGGCTGACTATGGCGCAGCTCGCCGTGGCGTGGGTGCTGCAGCACGACTTCATCTCCTCGGCGATCATCGGCGCGACCCGCCCCGAGCAGGTGACGAGCAACGTCGCCGCGTCCGGTGTGACTCTCGAGGCCGATCTGATGGCAGCCATCGACGACGTGCTCGGCGACGTCGTGGTCCGCGACCCGCGGCTCACGATCTCCCCCGACCCGCGCGCATGACCACCTGGACCTGGCGCTACGAGCGCACTGACGGTTCCGTCGTCACGGACGTGCCCGTGGGCACGCCGGACGGCTTCCCCGCGCAGGCCGACGCCGAGAGCTGGGTCGGCGAGGAGTGGGCCGCTCTCCTCGAGGCCGGGGTCGACGCCGTCTCGTTGCTCGAGGACGAGCGCGTCGTCTACGGCCCGATGAGCCTGCACCCGCCCACCTGACGCTGCCCCCCCGACGCCCATCACCCTTCCTCGCGTGATCTTGGTCGTGTGACTGTTTCCCACCCCGGAAGCAGTCACACGACCAAGATCACGTGGGGTTTGGGGTAGTCCGATCGGTGGCGACGAGGGTGCCGGAGTACATCCCCATCACGCAGGTGAAGTCGAAGCTCGCGCCGGCGGGCAGGGCCGGGACGTCGAGGGTGTTGACGCCGGTCGTGAGGTCGTAGCGCCAGTCGCCGTCGACCTGCCGGAGGTAGGCCGCGCAGGTGTAGGCCGACTCGGACGTGATGACCCAGCGGATCGGGATCCCGGCATGTACGACGGAGATGTCGGGGCTGTAACCGCGTGAGCCCTGGGCCATCGTGACGGTCTGGATGCCACCGGAGACTGTCACGTTCGAGGTCACTCCCCCCGACGCGAGCGCGGCGTGAGCGGGAGTTCGCCAGCCCACGAGACCGGCTGCCGAGACGACGTTGACACCGGCAAAGACGACGAGGGCAACCCCGACCACGGCGAGCACCCGAGCGCGTCGCGCGCCGGACGCCAGCGCGGGGAGGCCGCCGAGCGTGAGCAGGCCAGGCGCCGTACCCACGGCGAACACCGCCATCACGACGCCCGAATGCAGCGGCGATGCGGTGGTCATCGCATAGAGCTGCACGACCTGCGTGAAGCCGCACGGGAGGAAGAACGTCGCGGCACCCAGCAGTGCGGTGCGGGCGTCGGAGTACGGCCGCGACGCGCGCTCGTCCAGGCCGAGCGCCCGGGTCCAGGACCCGGGCAGCGCGAGCGACCAGCCCGACAGCCGCGGCGAGATCCCGGTGAGCCGGATCCCCAGCAGCACCATGAAGATCGCGACGACCACGAGCAGCGCGGCCTGCAGCGGGGCGGGCAGCGACAGCCGCGCGCCGATCGCGCCGAGTCCTGCCCCGAGGACGAAGAAGCCCACGACCCGGCCGGCCTGGAAGGCCAGGTGCGGCCGCCACCGGTCGAGCGTCGCCGCATCTCCTGCCGCCGACGACTCCGATGCCACCCGCGACGCGGACACCGCCAGCACGAGGCCGCCGACGAGCGCCATGCAGGTCGAGACGCCTGCGGTCAGACCGAGGACCAGCACGGCGACCAGGCCTCCGGCGCCGGGATCGCCGAGCCGGCTCCCGAGGTCACCCGTCCCCAGCCAGGCGACCACGGCTACGGCGAGGACGACCACGACCACTGCGGTCGTGGTCGCCTTCCACGTGGTGCGGTCGGGGGTCAGCCAGGGCGGCCGCCCGACGGCGTATCCCGTGCCCTCGAGCGTGCTGACGATCCCCTCCCACGGCACCTCGCCCTCGACGGTGATCGTGGCGGTGGCCGCGCGGGCGGAGACCGAGGCGGACGTGACGCCGGGGACGTTCAGGAGCTTCGAGGAGACCCGTCGTTCGCAGGCGGCGCAGGTCATCCCGGTGATCGGCAGCCGGACGATGTCCGACGACTGCGCACGGCCGGTCATGACGACCCGACCGGGGCACTCGGTCCCAGGTGTCCCACGCGTCCCATGCTAGGCGCGCTCCGCACGGGTGGCGCTCCGACAGGATGCGCAGTGAAGCGGGTCACCGTCCGGACCGGGTCCGACCGTCGGCTCCCGTGGTGGTTCCCGAGCCGGGGGTCGGTGTGTGTACGGTGAGCCCCACAACAGAACATCACGCGTCTGACGTCCAGGGGAAGCCGGTCCGAATCCGGTGCTGAACCCGCAACCGTAGGCCGATCCCCGTGGAAACCCGCGTGGCGACGGCAAGCCGGAGCACCTGGCGGGCGCGAGAGGCTCACCCGTCGAGGTCTACGGCAGGAGCCCGGGCCGTCCCCGGTCCGTCACACCATCTCTCGCCCCTCGCACCAGTCCACTCGTGGACTCCGGTCGGGGGGCTTCCTACGTCGTCACCCCGGGGAGCAGTCCGGACCGCTTGGTTTGTGGCCGCTCATCCCGAAAGGACCCTTCGTGGTCATCACCCGCCGTCGGCTCACCGCCGTCGCACTCGCCGTCACCACGACGGCCGCACTCGGCACGTCCCTGACCGTTCCGTCCGTCGCGGCGACCGCCAAGGCTCCGGTCCAGGTCGGGCTCTTCGGCTCCCAGGACCCGACCTACGACGGCGCGTTCCGCCAGTCGCTCGGGCTGCTCGCGTTCGCTGCGGTCGACCGCACCCCACCCGCAGAGTCGATCACCTGGCTGCTCGGTCAGCAGTGCGCCGACGGTGGCTTCCAGGCCTATCGGCCCGACGTGTCGGTCGCCTGCACGAAGTCCGACCCCGCGACGTACTCCGGTGAGGACACCAACTCGACCGGCATCGCCTCGGTCGCGCTCCGTGCGATCGGCAAGACCGCTGCCGCCGACAAGGCGCTCGCATGGGTCCTGGCGTCGCAGAAGGCCGACGGCGGATTCCCCTACTTCCTCGGCGGCGACTCCGATGCCAACTCGACGGCCGTGGTCCTGTTCGCCAGCAACGCCGACGGCCGCAAGCCGACCGCCGTCACCAAGGGCGGTGTCTCGGCAGCCGCGTTCCTCCAGTCCCTCCAGCTCGGCTGCACGGGCGTCGCCACGGACGGTGACGGCGGCTTCGCCTTCCAGGACTATGGAACCGGGCTCACCGACAACGACGCCGCATCCGTGCAGGCGACCCTCGCGCTCACCGGTGCGTCGCTCCCGCTGGCAGCGCAGAAGGTCGGCACCACCGTGCCTCGCGAGACCTGCGTCCCGGCCGCAGCCGCCGTCGGTGCGACCCCCGCCGAGCTCGGTGCCGGTCATATCGCTCGGGTTCTCGACGCGTTCGGCGGCGCCATCCCGCAGTTCGACTTCGCCTCGGGCACCCGCAAGAAGGGCACGATCTCGGCCGGTGACACCGCCTGGGCGGCACTGTCTCTCGCGGCTGCCGGCGTCGGAAGCACGCAGCTCGGTGCCGCTCTGGCGACGCTCGCGACGCAGACGGGCGTGCCGCTCGTGAAGGCGGTCAAGGCTCACGCTGCGTCCGCCGCGACCGACCAGCCTGGCCTGCTCGGCGTCGTGGCGCTGGCCGGTCTCGCCGGCGGAGCGTCCAGCACGTCGATCGACTCGGCCGTCACCAGGATCGGCGCGACGATGCGGACCGCCCCGGCGGCCGTGACACCGACCCCGACCCCGACCACGTCAACGAGCGACCCCAGGACCGCGTCACCGACGACCACGTCGACGACCGGCAACGGTGGGCTCGCGCCGACCGGCGCCTCCCCTCTGACTGCCATGCTCGGCGGACTCGGTGGCGGCCTGGTCCTGCTCGGTCTGCTCGCCCTCGTCACGACCCGTCGTCGAGGTGCGCACGCATGATCGGATCGCGTCGTACGACGGCTGCGCAGCGCGTCGCGGCCGTCGTCGTCGGCCTCGTGACAGCTCTCCCGCTCGCTGGTGGCGCGCTCGTTGCGGGCGCGGCACCGGCGAGTGCCTTGGCGTATCGCTATTGGACCTACTGGTGGGGCACCGACACCGGAAGGCCGCACAGCGGCTGGAAGTTCGCGTCGCAGGGCCCGGCCAGCCACGGAGTCGGCGACGGCTGGGTGCTGGGCTGGCGGTTCGCGACGTCGTCGGCGTCCGGCGGCAAGACGCCACGGGTGTCCGCGACCTACTCCGACCTCTGCAGCACCGCGAAGCCGACCGACGGCTCGGTGCGCGTGGCGCTCGTCATCGACTACGGAACCGCGTCGGACGCCCCACCCGGCGAGAAACCGCCGACGACGTCGACCGCACGGGTCGAGTGCCTGGTGCTGCCGTCGTCGGCGCGCGGCATCGCCGCGTTCGGCACGGCCACGCCAGTGGTCCACGTCCGTGACCAGAACGGTCTGATCTGCGGGCTGGACGGCTATCCCCGCTCGGAGTGCGCGCCGATCGTCGTCGACCCGGCGCCGACCCCGAAGCCGAGTCCGAGTCGCACTCCGACCCGCTCTGCTTCGTCGACCCCCATCGCCTCGACCGGCGCCGGCTCATCGAGCCGATCGAGCACCACGAACTCCAGCCCAGCAGCGGTCACGGCGTCGACCACACCGTCATCGTCGGTGCCGTCGTTGTCGATTCCGGCAACGGTGAGCGCTTCTCCGCCGACCACCACGGCCACGTCGTCGGAGTCCGCCTCGGCCGGATACCCCGACGAGGCCACGTTGCCGGCCGTCGCAGGGGCCCCGGCGTCGGCCGCCACCGAACAGTCGTCGACCGGGCCGCTCGGCCTCGTCGCCGGGGTGCTCGTCATCGGTGGCCTTGCGGGTTCGGCGTGGTGGACGAGTCGTCGGGGAGGCCGTACGACGTGACCCGTCGGACCGCGCACGCCCTCGGTGACCGCGCCCTGCCCCGGTGGACCCATCCCGGGGCGTGGTGGGTGTGGGCGCTCGGTCTCGCGACTGCGGCGAGCCGCACCACCAACCCGATCCTGCTCGCGCTGCTCGTCGCCGTGGCCGGCTGGGTGGTGGCCCGGCGACGTCCGGACGCCCCGTGGTCGCGGTCGTTCGTGGTGTTCCTGCGGCTCGGGCTCGTGATCATCGCGATCCGCGTGCTGTTCACCGTGTTCTTCGGCAGCGGCGTCGGTGAGCACGTGCTCATCACCCTGCCGTCGGTGCCGTTGCCCGACTGGGCTGCCGGCGTGGCGATCGGTGGCCCGGTGACCGCCGAGGAGCTGCTGCTGGCGGTCTACCAGGGGATGGTGCTCGCCACGATGCTGGCGTGCATCGGTGCCGCCAACTCCCTCGCCTCCCCTGCGCGACTCCTTGCCAGCGTGCCCTCGGCCCTGTACGAGGTCGGTGTCGCGGTGGTCGTCGCGATGACGTTCGCTCCCCAGCTTGTCGGCGATGTCGCTCGGGTCCGCACTGCTCGTCGCCTGCGTGGGCGCCCCGACCGTGGTGTGCGAGCGTTCGTCGGATCGGTGATGCCGGTGCTCGAGGGCGCGCTCGAACGCGCGGTCGACCTCGCGGCCGCCATGGACTCGCGTGGCTACGGCCGCACCGGGCCCGTCTCGCGGCGCGTGCGCCTCACGTCGTCGGTGCTCCTGTTGCTCGGCGTCGTCGGTGTCTGCCTCGGTGTCTACGGGCTCCTCGACGGAGGCACTCCGGGCCTGGTTGCCCTGCCGTTGCTGGTGATCGGCGTGCTTGCCGGTGTGACAGGGATGGTGCTTGCCGGTCGTCGCAGCATCCGCACGCGCTATCGGCCCGACCCGTGGGCCCTTCCCGAGTGGCTCGTGTCGGTCGCGGGCCTGCTGCCGGCGACAGTCATCATCGCGGTGGCCGTCACCTCCCCCGATTCCCTCGTGGGGCCGGTCGCTCCGATCGCGTGGCCGGCACTTCCGCTGCTGCCGACCCTGGCGATCGTGGTGGGCGCTGCCGCCGGCGTCGTGGCGCCTCGGCCTCCGGGCCTCGCCGTCGTACGCGATCTCGGGCCCGCTGCCGTCACGCTCGAGGGGGTGGCGGCGTGATCCGCTTCGAGGACGTCTCCGTGGTCTACGACGGCGCCAGCTCACCGGTGCTCTCGCACGTCGACCTGCATGTGCCCGAGGGTGAGCTCGTGCTCGTGGTCGGTCGCACCGGCACCGGCAAGTCGACGCTTCTCAAGTGCGTCAACGGTCTGGTGCCGCACTTCACCGGCGGCACGCTGTCGGGTCGTGTCACGGTCGCGGGTCGCGACACCCGCCTGCACCCACCGCGCGAGCTCGCCGACGTCGTCGGCATCGTGCCGCAGGACCCACTGTCCGGCTTCGTCACCGACATGGTCGAGGACGAGCTGGCCTATGGCATGGAGTCGATCGGTCTCGCACCGGATGTCATGCGACGCCGGGTCGAGGAGACCCTCGACCTGCTCGGGCTCGCCGACCTTCGTCACCGGCCGCTGCTCTCCCTCTCCGGCGGTCAGCGGCAGCGCGTCGCCATCGGTGCAGTGCTCACGACTCACCCCCAGGTGCTCGTACTCGACGAGCCGACGTCGGCGCTGGATCCCGGTGCAGCAGAAGAGGTTCTGGCCGCACTCCAACGGCTCGTGCACGACCTCGGCGTCACCGTGCTCCTCGCTGAGCATCGCCTCGAGCGCGTGGTGCAGTACGCCGACCGCGTGGTCGTCGTGCACGGCGGCGGCGTGGCCCTGGAGGTCGGTCTGCCGCACGACATCATGGTCACCGCGCCGGTCGCGCCGCCCGTGGTGGAGCTGGGTCGCCTCGCGGGCTGGGACCCGCTCCCCCTCACGGTGAGAGACGCGCGCCGGGCCGCCGGGCCGCTGCGCGAACGACTTGCGCCGCTCGCCGACGATGCCGTACGCCGCTCACGAGCGACCCTCCACGTCCTCGACGGCGAGGTTGCGCTCACGGTGGACGACCTGGTGGTCCGTCATGGCGCGGTGCCCGCGCTGCGCGGCGTCACCCTCGCTGCAGACCGAGGCGAGATCGTCGCGGTGATGGGGCGCAACGGCGCCGGCAAGTCGACGCTGCTCTCGACCCTCGTCGGGCTGCACGTGCCCGCGTCGGGTGCGGTGTCTGTGGGCGGTGAGATGCCTTCTCGGCTGCGCGGGCGTGAGCTGATCCGCCGGGTGGGTCTCGTGCCGCAGGAACCGACCGACCTGCTCGTCGCCGACAGCGTCGGTGCGGAGTGCACCGCGTCGGACCGCGACTGCGCCGCCGTGGCGGGCACGACGCGCGCCGTCCTGGACCGTCTCGCACCTGGGGTCGACGACTCGACCCATCCGCGCGACCTGTCGGAGGGACAGCGCCTGGCACTGGCACTGTCTGTCGTGCTCGCCGCAGAGCCGCCCGTGCTGCTGCTCGACGAGCCGACCCGCGGGCTCGACTACGCCGCCAAGCGCCGCCTGGTCGCGACCTTGCGCGACCTCGCCGCCGACGGCCACTGCGTGGTGCTCGCGACGCACGACGTGGAGCTCGCGGCCGAGGTGGCGACCCGGGTGGTGGTGCTCGCCGACGGCGAGATCGTGGCCGACGGCCCGGCGACCGATGTCGTCGTGGGGTCGCCGATGTTTGCGCCGCAAGTGAGCAAGGTGCTCTCACCCCAGCCCTGGCTCACCGTCTCCGAGGTCACGGCTGCACTGGTGGTGGCCTCGTGACGATCCACGCGGACTCACCGTCGACCCCGTCGGATTCCCAGGAGACACAGGCGATTCCGCTGCCGCGTCCTCAGGTGGTCCGGATGGGTCGGCGCACTGCCGTCGTGGTGGGGATCGCCAGCGTCATCGGCATCATGGCCTTCGGCTGGCCGTTGCTCGCGTCGTCCGGCTCGGTCGTCGTGGCTCACTCCAGCGATGCGCCCTGGCTCTTCGCCCTGATACTGCCGCTCGTCATCGCTGTGGTGCTCGCCGACGTCGCCGACGGCGGCCTCGACGCGAAGGGCGTGGCCCTGCTGGGCGTCCTCTCGGCGACGGCTGCGGCGCTGCGGCCCTTCGGCTCCGGGCACGCGGGCTTCGAACCGATGTGGATCGTCGTGGTGCTCGGCGGCCGGGCGCTCGGACCGGGATTCGGGTTCTGCCTCGGCGCGATCGGGATGTTCTCCTCCGCGCTGGTCACCGGAGGTGTTGGCCCGTGGCTGCCGTTCCAGATGCTCGCAGCCGCGTGGATCGGGCTCGGCGCCGGACTTCTGCCGCGTGCGTCCGGACGTAGTGAGATCGCGATCCTTGCGGGGTATTCCGCGGTGGCGTGCATCGCCTACGGCTTCGTGCTCAACCTGTGGTTCTGGCCGTTCCTCACGAGCGACTCGGGCTTCCCGCCCGGGCTGTCCTACGTGCCGGGTGCCCCGATCACGGAGAATCTCCGGCACTGGTTGCTGTTCGACCTCACCACCTCGCTCGGTTTCGACATCCCTCGCGCCGTCCTGACGGTGACGCTCGTGGTCGTCGCGGGTCGTGCCGTGCTGGTCGCGCTGCGGCGCGCGTCGCGTCGCGCGGCCTTCGACGTGCCCGTGGTGTTCGCGACCGACTCCTCGGCACCGGTCTCGGGCCCGCACTGATGGAGATCGTGCTGCTCGGCACCGGGTCGGCCGACGGCTGGCCCAATGCCTGGTGCCGGTGCCGCTCGTGCGCCTGGGCACGCGAGACCGGCACCCTGCGCTCGACCACGGCTGCACTCGTCGACGGGGTGCTGCTGCTCGACTGCGGACCGGATGCACCGCGCAACGCCGACCGCGCGGGCGTCGGGCTCGCCGACGTGCGGGTCGTGCTCCTGACGCACGGGCACCCCGACCATGTCGCTCCGCAGGCGCTGCTCTCTCGATCGTGGACGCGCCAGAGCGCACCCCTCCACGTGCTCGGACCGCGGAGCGCACTCGACGTGTGCCGCGACTGGATCGGGCCGCACGACGACGTACACCTCACGGCCGTCGTGCCAGGCGACGTCATCGACCTCGCGACACAGGGACTTCCGGGCTACATCGTGCTCGCGCTCGCAGCAGCTCACGACGTCGGCCGCGACGATATGACCGGCGACGCCCTGCTCTTCGACGTCAGGACGCCGGACGGCTCACGGCTCATGCACGCGACCGACACGGGACCGCTGCCTCAGGTGACCCTCGATGCGGTTCGCGACGCGGCCTACGACGTGGTGCTGCTCGAGGAGACGTTCGGCGACACGAGCGATCACGGCACGGGGCACCTCGACCTCACCACCTTCCCGCTCGAGGTCGCTCGGCTTCGCGAGGTCGGTGCGATCACCCCCACGACCGACGTCATCGCCGTGCACCTGAGCCATCACAACCCACCCGATCTCGACCGGGTCCTCTCACTCTGGGGAGCGCGTGTGGTCGACGACCTCACCACCGTCACGTCGGGGTCTGCCGCATGGCGACCCCGACCCGCGACGGTGCGCCGCCAGCTGCTGCTCGGCGGTGCTCGATCGGGCAAGTCGCACGTGGCCGAGCGTCGGCTGCTCGCCGAGCCGACGGTGACCTATGTCGCGACCGGGGGCACACGCGACGACGACCTCGAGTGGGCGGCCCGGGTGGCCGTGCACCGTGCCCGACGGCCATCGGGGTGGCAGACGGTCGAGACCCTCGAGGTCGCCCGCGTGCTCGACGGGGTGACACCCGGCGAGCCCGTGCTCGTCGACTGCCTCGCGCTGTGGCTCGCGGGCCAGCTCGACCGGGCGCGCGTGTGGGAGTCCGAGCCGGGCTCGCCGTCGTACACCGAGTCGCTCGCGATGCTCGCCCGCGAGACCGACGCCCTGGTGGCTGCCGTCGCGAGCTCTGCTGCGCGCGTGGTGCTGGTGAGCAACGAGGTTGGCAGCGGCGTCGTGCCCGAGCACGCGTCGGGGCGGCTCTATCGCGATCTCCTCGGCACCCTGAACGCCCGGATCGCCGCCGTCTGCGACGACGTCGACCTCGTGGTCGCCGGACGTGTGCTGTCACTGACATCGTGAGCACCGCGCCCCCGCTCGACCGCACCGCCCGGCACGACCCCGCGTCACACACCGCGCACGACCCACTTCGACGGAGCCCTCGTGACCGACACCCTCGACCTCGCCGCGCTCGTCGAGCGCATCGGTCTGCCCGACTCGGCATCCCACGACGCCGCGGTGGCTCGGCAGGGCCGACTCACCAAGCCGGCGGGCGCGCTCGGCCGGCTCGAGGAGCTCTCCGCGTGGCTGTGCTCGGTGCAGGGTCAGTGTCCGCCGAGACCTCTCGAGCGCGTTCGCGTGGTGGTGTTCGCCGGTGACCACGGAGTTGCGCGCACCGCGGCGACGAGTGCCTACCCGCCCGAGGTCACGGCCCAGATGGTCCTCAACTTCCTGGCCGGCGGTGCCGCGGTCAACGTGCTCGCTCGGCAGACCGGTGCCACCGTGCGCGTCGTCGACCTGAGCGTCGACGTCGACTATGCCGATCTCGGCGCTATCGTGCACGAGGACGTGACCCGCTATCGCGTACGTCGCTCGTCGGGCTCCATCGACCGCGAGGACGCGCTCACCCGCGAGGAGTGCGAGCTCGCCTTCGCCACCGGTGTCGCCATCGCGGACGAGGAGGTCGACGCGGGCGCCGACCTCCTGATCCCTGGCGACATGGGCATCGGCAACACCACACCCGCAGCCGTGCTGGTCGGGCTTCTCGACGGCATCGAGCCGGCGCGCGTCGTCGGCCGAGGCACCGGGATCGACGACGCGACCTGGATGCGCAAGACGGCTGCCGTGCGCGACGCCATGCGTCGCGGCCGACCGCTCAAGGGCGACCCCATCGCTCTGCTCGCTGCCGTCGGCGGTGCCGATATCGCTGCAATGACCGGCTTCCTGGTCGGGGCGGCAGCGCGGCGTACTCCCGTGCTCCTCGACGGCGTCGTGTCGCTGTCGGCGGCCCTGGTGGCCCACCGGATCGCGTTCCGGTCGCGCGACTGGTGGCTCGCGGGACACCGCTCGACCGAGCCGGCCGCGCAGGCCGCGCTCGAGCGGCTCGCCCTCGTGCCGCTCGTCGACTACGGCATGCGCCTCGGGGAGGGCAGCGGGGCGCTCGTGGGGCTCCCGGTCCTGCACGCCGCCGGCAACACCCTGCGCGAGATGGCGACGTTCGACGAGGCCGGCGTCTCCGACCGCGAGGCCTGATGCCCGACGCGCTCCGTCTGGCGCTCGGCACCTTGACCGCGATCCGAGTGCCCGCACCGCGCCGGGTCACCCCGGCCGTGGCCGGGCGCGCGATGCTGCTCGCACCGATCGTCGGCGCGTTGCTCGCACTCCTGGCGAGCGCGGTCCCGGTGCTCGTGGGACTGCTGGCGCCCGACCGTCGTACGCCAGCGCTCGTCGACCTGCTCACCGCCGGGATCGCTGTCGCCGTACTGGCTCTGCTCACCCGAGGCCTGCACCTCGATGGTCTCGCCGACACCGCTGACGGGCTCGGGGTGAAGGGTCTCGACGAGGCCGTCGTCGAGCGCCGCCTTGCGGTCATGCGCGCTCCCGATGTCGGTGCGTTCGGTGCGATCACCCTCGTGCTCGTACTGCTGCTCCAGGTGACGGCACTGGCCGTGTGCCTGTCCGCCGGTGTCGGCACGGCTGCCCTCGTGCTGGCCGTCGCGACCGGCCGCCTGGGCGCCACCTGGTGCTGCGCCGCAGGAGTGCCGCCGGCTCGACCCGAGGGTCTCGGTGCCACCGTCGCGGGCACCGTGCCGCGTCTCGCCGCTGCCACCGTGACGGTCGTCGTGCTCGTGGCCGCAGTCCTCATCGGGCGCCTCGGCGGTGACACCGACCTACGTCGCAGCGTCGCGCTCGCCGCCGCCGACGTGCTGGGTCTCGCTGCCGGCGCACTGCTCCTGCGCCGCTGCGTCGCACGATTCGGCGGTATCACCGGCGACGTGCTCGGAGCCGTCGTCGAGGTGACCACTACCGCGACACTCATCGCTGTCGCTCTGACGGTCGCAATCACCCGCGTCTAGCGATGGCGCGGAGGGCAGAAGCCGTCGTCTCGCAGTTCGAGACGTGCCCGGCTGCTGTGGTCGGGACCACGGCGCTCGCGCCGACCTCGTGAACGAGATCACAAGGTTTCCTCAGGTGGACGAGCGCGAGGCAGGTGAGGCCCGCCTCATGACTTCCAGCACCGACACGATGTCCGACCTCAGCGCCCTCGAGAGGCAGACCGAGCTGTTCGACCTCGGCGCCGAGCTCATCGGGCTCACCGTCGACGAGGCCGCCGCAGAGGCACCTCAGGTCGGTGCCGTCCCCTCCGTCGCCCGCGCCGCCCGCAAGGAGCAGCGGGCGATGACCGCAGCCTGGATCGCGCTGTTCGTCGGCCCGGTGGTCCCGCTCGGCTCGTTCGCCTCGATCGCCCGGCACGACTCGGTCGCCGCGAACGGCCCGAGCACCGCAACCGCAACGACCGCGCCCTGAGGACCACCCGGGGATCCGTGACCTATCCCCGGGTGGTGGTGACCGGGTGCCGAAACCCGCAGGAAGCAACCACCAGGATGGGAGATACCCGAGGGTCGGCGCTCGACGTCAGCGCGTGGAACGGTCGATGAACGGCGGTGTCGTCACTGCGAAGCGCGCGCTGCGGCCGCGTACGTCGACGAGCACCTCCTCGCCGTCGACGAGACCGGCCGAGGTCGCGAGGAGCGCCAGCGCGATGCCGACCTTGCGCGTCGGTGAGAAGGTGCCGCTGGTGACCTCACCGAGAAAGGCACCGTCGAGGCTCGTCACGGCCATGTGCTGACGCGGGATCGCGCGCTCGAGCGACACGAGGCCGACCATACGACGCGACGGGCCGGACTCCTTCTCGGCGATGAGCGCCTCGCGGCCGTGGAAGGCCGGCTTCGCCCAGCCGACGGCCCATCCCGCCTTGGCCTGGACCGGCGAGATGTCGAGCGAGAGGTCCTGCCCGTGCAGCGGGTAACCCATCTCGGTGCGCAGGGTGTCGCGGGCCCCGAGGCCGCAGGGCAGCACCCCGAACTGCGCGCCCTGGGTCAGCAGGTCGTCCCAGACCCGGCCCGCGTGGTCCCACGGCACGACGAGCTCATAGCCGTGCTCACCGGTGTAGCCGGTGCGGCAGACGGTGATCTCGACCCCACCGAACTCGGCGGTCACGAAAGACATGTAGTCGAGGTCTGACGGCAGGTGCAGAGCATCGAGAAGGGCCGCCGACTGGGGGCCCTGCACGGCGAGCACTGCGTAGTCTCGATGCTGGTCGACGACGTGGATGCCTTCTGGGGCAACGGACTTCAGGATGCGTACCACTTCGGGGGTGTTCGCCGCATTCGGGACCAGGAACACGTCGTCGTCGCTGCGCAGGTAGGCGATGAGGTCGTCGACCACGCCGCCCGTCTCCGCACAGAGCAGGGTGTACTGCGCCTTGCCCGGTGCGATCCGCGTCAGGGCGTTGGACAGGACGGTGTCGAGGAACGCTGCGGCACCCGCACCCGTGACGGACGCCTTGCCGAGGTGCGAGACGTCGAAGATGCCGACCCGCTCGCGCACCGCCGTGTGCTCGGCCACGACACCGCCGCCGGAGTACTCCAGGGGCATGGACCAGCCGCCGAAGTCGCTGAACTTGGCGCCGAGCGCCTCGTGCCGGCTGTGGAGGGGTGACTGCAGGGAGACCACGTCGCTCATGGGCCGAACCTACCGGGCAACGTCGTCCGGGGCGTGTCGTCAAGGCGGGGCCCAGCCCGCGTTCCCGGTCGCGGAGGCCAGCCTCCCGGCAGGCGGGTAGGTTGCGGGCATCATCTTCCGTTCTCATGAGGAGTCCCCGTGACGACCTTGACCCTGTCGTCGGCCGATGCCACGACCCTGACCGCAGACGTTCTCGTCATCGGCACCGCTCCGGCAGGCGGCCGCCGCAAGGGTGCCGTGCTCGTCGGCCCGGCCGCCTCCTTCAAGGCCGCCTCCAAGCGTCGCCTCGAGGAGTCGCTCACCGCGCTCGGTGCCACCGGCAAGGTCGGCGACGTCGTCACCGTGCCCGGCACCGGAATCTCCACCGCCCCCATCGTCCTGGCCGTGGGTCTGGGTTCCGGGCCCTACGACGACGAGACGCTGCGTCGCGCCGCCGGCACGGCACTGCGGTCGCTCGCCGGACACCGCCGCGCGGCGGTGGCTCTCCCGGTCGAGACGCCCGGTGCCCTCACCGCTGTCGCCGAAGGCGCACTGCTCGGCGCCTACTCCTACGACGAGTACAAGGTCACGAGCAAGTCGTCGCACAAGTCCGGCGTCGACCGCATCACCGTCGCCGTCGCCGACTCGAAGGACGCCGCGACCGTCGCCGCGAGCGCCCACGCCAAGGCCGTCGCCAGCGGCGTCAACCTCGCTCGCGACCTGGTCAACGCTCCGTCGCAGGACCTCACCCCGGTCGACTTCGCACGGGTGGCCACCGAGGTGTCCGACGGCCTGCCGATCGAGATCGAGATCCTCGACGAGAAGGCGCTGACCGAGGGCGGCTACGGCGGCATCCTCGGCGTCGGTCGTGGCTCGGTGAACCCGCCCCGCCTCGTCCGTCTCGCCTACCGCCCCGACGGTGCGACGCAGCACCTGTCGCTCGTCGGCAAGGGCATCACCTTCGACACCGGCGGCATCTCGATCAAGCCCTCGATGAGCATGCACGAGATGAAGGGCGACATGGGCGGTGCCGCAGCCGCTCTCGGCACGATCGTCACCGCCGCGAAGCTCGGCCTCGCGATCAACATCACGAGCTACCTCTGCCTCGCCGAGAACATGCCCAGCGGCTCCGCCCAGAAGCCTGGCGACGTCCTGCGCACCTACGGCGGCACGACCGTCGAGGTGCTCGACACCGACGCCGAGGGTCGCCTCGTCCTCGCCGACGGCCTGGTCCGCGCGCAGGAGGACAAGCCCGACATCCTCATCGACATCGCGACCCTCACCGGTGCGGCGGTCGTCGCCCTGGGCATCCGGACCACCGGGATCATGGCCAACGACGACGACCTGCGCACGGCGATCCACGTGGCCGGCAACCGCGCCGGAGAGAACACCTGGCCGATGCCGCAGCCGGAAGAGCTGCGGGCGAACTTCGACAGCCTCGTCGCCGACCTCACCAACATCGGCCTCGTCGGACGCTCGCACGGCGGCATGCTGTCGGCGTCGATCTTCCTCAAGGAGTTCGTGAAGCCGGGCCAGAGCTGGGCGCACCTCGACATCGCCGGTCCGTCGTACAACTCGCTCTCCGCCTGGGCCTACACCCCCCGCGGCGGCACCGGTGTCGCCGTACGCACCCTCACCGCGCTCGCCGAGGACCTCATCGCCCGCCAGGCCTGACCAGCCAGGCTGTGGGGTCGCTGTTCGCTACGAGCAGGTCACCCGTGGTCACGTCCAGGTCACGGGAGTGGAAGGATGGTCGAGGCGTCCCGATCACGGGGCGCGTGTGCCGTCGGGCCCCCTGGGTCGTGCGCACCGTCCGACCACACGCACCTACGAGGAGCGCCCGTGTCCGGGACCCAGTTCGACCTCGTCATCCTCGGTGGCGGCTCCGGCGGCTATGCGGCAGCGCTGCGTGGCGCGCAGCTCGGCCTCTCGGTGGCTCTCATCGAGAAGGACAAGCTCGGCGGCACCTGCCTGCACTACGGCTGCATCCCGACCAAGGCCCTGCTCCACGCCGCCGAGGTCGCTGACTCCGCACGCGAGTCCGAGCAGTTCGGCGTCAACGCCACGCTCGAGGGCATCGACGTGCCCAAGGTCAACACCTACCGCGACGGCGTCGTCGCGCGGCTCTACAAGGGACTGCAGGGTCTGGTGAAGTCCCGCGACATCACCCTCGTCACCGGCACCGGTCGTCTGACGTCGCCGACCACGGTCGACGTCGACGGCACGACCTACACCGCGGCGAAGGCCGTCATCCTCGCCACCGGCTCCTATGCCCGCAGCCTTCCCGGCCTCGAGATCGGCGGCCGGGTGATCACCTCCTACGAGGCGCTCAACCTCGACTTCGTGCCTACCAAGGTCATCGTGCTCGGCGGCGGTGTCATCGGCGTGGAGTTCGCGTCGGTCTGGAAGTCCTTCGGCGCCGACGTCACCATCGTGGAGGCGCTCCCCCGCCTCGTACCCAACGAGGACGAGGCGTGCTCGAAGGCGCTCGACCGGGCGTTCCGCAAGCGCGGGATCACGGCCAAGGTCGGGGTCCGCTTTGCCGGCGTCACCCAGTCCGACACCGGTGTTGTCGTCTCCCTCGAGGACGGCACCACGCTGGACGCCGACCTGCTGCTCGTCGCCGTCGGTCGTGGCCCGAACGCCACGGGCATGGGCTTCGAGGAGGTCGGCGTGGCGATGGAGCGCGGCTTCGTCCTCACCGACGAGCGGCTGCGCACCAACATCCCTGGCGTCTTCGCCGTCGGCGACATCGTTCCCGGCCTGCAGCTCGCGCACCGCGGCTTCGCCCAGGGGATCTTCGTCGCCGAGGAGATCGCCGGCCTCGCCCCGCACATGATCGACGAGATGGGCATCCCGCGCGTCACCTACTGCGAGCCCGAGGTCGCCTCCGTCGGGCTCACCCAGGCGCAGGCCGTCGAGAAATACGGCGACGGCAACGTCGAGACCTATGAGTACAACCTCGGCGGCAACGGCAAGAGCCAGATCCTCGGCACCGCAGGCTTCGTCAAGCTCGTCCGCGAGAAGGACGGACCCGTCGTCGGGGTGCACATGGTCGGCTCCCGCGTCGGCGAGCTCATCGGAGAGGGCCAGCTCGTCGTCAACTGGGAGGCCTACCCCGAGGACGTCGCGTCCCTCGTGCACGCCCACCCGACCCAGAACGAGGCCTTCGGCGAGGCTTTCCTCGCCCTGGCCGGCAAGCCGCTCCACGCGCACTCCTGACAACCCGATCCAGACAGGCTCGGTACAGCATCTCCCAACCAGGGCGCCAACCCGGGCCGACGGGGCGAGGATGACCCCGAACACCCAGCACGACACCGCCCGTCATGTCACGATCCGACACCACCGGTCACCTCGCCACAGCACTGCGCACCGCCGCTCCTAGCACCACACTCACGAGCACCACGATCCGAAGGAGTCACGCAGGCCATGTCGGTCTCCGTCACGATGCCCCAGCTCGGCGAGAGCGTCACCGAGGGCACGGTCACCCGGTGGCTCAAGCAGGTCGGCGACACGGTGGTGGCCGACGAGCCGCTGCTCGAGGTCTCGACCGACAAGGTCGACACCGAGATCCCCGCTCCCGCCTCCGGGGTGCTCCTCTCGATCGCCGTGGCCGAGGACGATGTGGTCCTGGTCGGCGGAGAGCTCTGTGTCATCGGTGCGGCCGAGGAGTCCGCCGCCCCCGCGGCTGCAGCGGCACCCGCTGCTCCGGCTGCGGCAGCTCCGGCTGACGTCGCGGCTCCCACTCCCGCCGCTGCACCCGCGGCCCCGGCGCCCCCGGCAGCTGCGCCCGAGACCCCCGCGCCGGTCGCAGCTGCGCCCGGTGGTGCCACGACCTTTGTCGTCCTCCCGGCTCTCGGCGAGAGCGTCACCGAGGGCACCGTGACCCGGTGGCTCAAGGCTGTCGGCGACACGGTCGCGGCCGACGAGCCCCTCGTGGAGATCTCGACCGACAAGGTCGACACCGAGCTGCCGTCGCCGGCCGCCGGGGTGCTCCTCGAGATCACCGTCGCCGAGGACGCCACGGTCGCGGTCGGCTCTGCGCTCGGCGTCATCGGCGCTGTCGGCGCCGCACCCGTCGCGGCGGCACCTCCTGCCCCCGCACCTCCTGCCGCCGCACCCCCCGCTCCGGCAGCCGCCCCCGTCGCGTCCGAACCCGCAGCACCTGCTGTTGCCGCACCTGCCCCGGCCAACGCGGTGCCGGTCGCGGCAGCGCCAGTCGCGACGCCCGCGGCCACCGCAACGCCGTCTGACTCCTACGTCACGCCGCTCGTGCGCAGGCTCGCTGCCGACAACGGTGTCGACCTTGCTGCCGTCGTGGGCACCGGTGTCGGCGGACGAGTCCGCAAGTCCGACGTGCTCGACGCAGCCGCAGCCACTCGCGCCGCAGCCGCGGCGCCGCCCGCCGCTGCTCCTGTCGCAGCGGCTCCGGCAGCCGCAGCATCCGCCGCCGGCAGTACGTCCCCGTTGCGTGGTCGTACGGAGAAGATGACTCGGCTCCGCCGCGTCATCGCCGAGCGCATGGTCGAGTCGCTGCAGACCTCCGCACAGCTCACGACGGTGGTCGAGGTCGACGTCACGCGCATCGCGCACCTGCGCCAGAAGGTGAAGGGCACCTTCGAGGCGACCGAGGGCGTCAAGCTGTCGTTCCTGCCGTTCTTCGCCAAGGCAGCGGTCGAGGCACTCAAGCAGTTCCCCCAGGTCAACGCCTCCATCGACATGGTCGAGGGCACGGTGACCTATCACGAGGGCGAGCATCTCGGAGTCGCAGTCGACACCGAGCGCGGATTGCTCGTCCCGGTCATCCGCGACGCGGGCGACCTCAACATCGGCGGCCTCGCGCGCAAGATCGCCGACCTCGCCGAACGCACGCGTACCAACAAGGTCAGCCCCGATGACCTCTCCGGCGGCACCTTCACCCTGACCAACACCGGCAGCCGAGGCGCGCTCTTCGACACCCCGATCATCAACCAGCCGCAGGTCGCGATCCTCGGCACCGGTGCCGTCGTGAAGCGACCCGTCGTCGTCACCGACGACACCGGGTCGGACTCGATCGCCGTGCGCTCGATGGTCTATCTCGCCCTGTCCTACGACCACCGGCTGGTCGACGGTGCCGACGCCGCGCGGTTCCTGTCGGCGATGAAGTCGCGACTCGAGGACGGCACCTTCGAGGCAGAACTCGGGCTGGGATGACTGTGACCACCGTGACGACGACGGGCACGAGCACCTCATGACCGTCGTCGTCGCGGGCGCCTCGGGCCTCATCGGCAGCTCCCTCGTCGCATCGCTGCGGGCCGACGGCCACGAGGTCATCACCCTCGTACGTCGAGAGTCCCGCGCGTCGACCGAGGTCACGTGGCAGCCGCAGCTCGGTGGCAGCGGGGCCACGGTCGAGCTCCGTGCCACCCTCGAGGGCGCCGATGCCGTGGTCAACCTCGCAGGGGCCGGCGTCGCCGAGAAGCGCTGGGACGATGCTTATCGCCAGCAGATCCTCGACTCTCGGGTCGCGGCGACCACCTGCCTGGCCACGGCCATGTCGGAGGCGACGCACCGCCCCCGCGTCTTCGTGTCGGGCAGCGCGAGCGGCTACTACGGCGACACCGGTCCGGTGGCAGTCGATGAGTCCGGTGCCGCAGGGCACACGTTCCTCGCCCGGGTCTGCGTCGCCTGGGAGGGCGCTGCGCTTCTCGCGCGCGACGCCGGCATCAGGGTCGCCAACATCCGCACGGGAACGGTCGCCGACTCCGACGGGGGCGCGTTCGGACGGCTGCTCCCCGTGGTGCGGCTCGGGGTCGGGGGGCGACTCGGCTCGGGCAAGCAGTGGTGGTCGCTCATCTCACTGCGCGACGAGGTCGCGGCGATCCGCCACATCATCGACCACGACTCCATCGTCGGCCCGGTCAACCTCGCAGCGCCGGAGCAGGTCACCAATGCCGACCTCACCTCCGCGCTGGGTCGCGCGCTGCACCGACCCACGCTCGCGTTCGTGCCCCGGATCGCCCTGCGGGCCGTGCTCGGCGACTTCGCCGACGAGCTCCTCATCGACCAGCGCATGACACCGAAGGTGCTCACCGACACCGGATTCGCCTTCCAGGACCCGACTGTCGCCGCCGTCATCGACGACCTCCTCTCCGGTTCCTAGCCCACTCACGGGCCTTGCGGGACTCGTACGGTCGCCCCACCCGACAGGGGGCCCGCGGTGTCCGGCGAGGTGACCGCACTCACGGATCGCACCCGCCACCGCTCCCCCGTGAGCCGGAGGGTGACCCGCCACCACTGCGGACCCCGCACGGGCACTGCCACCGCGGCGCCACCACCCGTGACCATCACGGAGTAGGCCGACCTTCGGTCTCGCACCAGGAGCACCGCCGACCCAGCCGTGGTCGGGACGAGCCGCAGCTCGAGGATCTCGAGAACCCCTCCGTGGAGCGTGGCGCGGAGCGAGCGCACGCGCGCTGCCACGGCCGCGTCGGCCTCCCACGCCGAACCATCGGGATCCACCCATCGGGCGAGCGCCTGGGCCGAGCCCGCAGCGAGCGCGCTGCGGCGTCCGTCGTCGATCTCGGCGAGCACATCGACCCAGTCGGGCACCGGATCGCCTCGGTCGAGCACCACCGGCGGCCCACGGACCGAGGTGGTCGGCACGCTCGAGCCGGTCGGGACGACCGCGGTGGTCGTATCCATCGACGTCATGGGCGCCATCTGAGACGCCGGATCCGCCGACGGGTGAACCGAGTCCGACGGCCCGGCCTCGGCGGTGCCAGTCTCCGAGGGACCCACGGACGGGCGAGCAGCGTCGGACTCGGACCCCAGGACTGCTGTGAGCGGCGCTGACGCACCGGAGGGACCGTCTGCCGCCAGGGCACCCGGCTGGGCGCGCAGGCCGCTCACGAGCACGAGGGCGAGCGCCATGAGGCCGACCGAGACGACCGCCACTCGACCACCGGGTGCCCGACGCTGCCGACTGCGTGCTGAGCAGGCGCGCGGACGCGGGCCGCGCTGGTCGTCGGGTGGTTCCCGGTCGCTGACCAGCTCGGACGGCTGCTCCCGAGGATCTATCCGCACCGACCCGAGTCGAGCAGGCAGCGAGGCAGCCGGCACGACGACGCCCCCCTCGCGCGGTGGTGGTGGCTCCGGATGCCCTGAGGTGTCGCGCGATGAGGCCGGCCGGCGACGCCAGAGCAGCTCGTGCAGGGAGTCGGGCCGACCGCTGCGCAACAGAGCTGCGCGCAGCTCGACGGCATCGGGCCGCAGCAGCGCGTCGGCGTCACCCGCGCGCAGCGCGACGAGAACGAGGGCGGAGTGGCCCGAGCCCGCGCCCAGCGCATCCCGGACGAGGTCACCCACGTCGGCGATGTCGTCGCTGGGGCGTGGGCCGCGCGGATCACCCGGTGCCCGCGACCACGCTGCGCCGACGCCCGCGAGCAGCACCGAGCCGTCGGGTGCCACCAGCACCTGGTCGGCGGTGATCCCCCCGTGGGCAAGCCCCGCATCGTGCAGGTCGACGAGGGCGCCGGACACGGCGAGGGCCACGGCGAGCACGTGACCGGCACGCAGCGGGCCTTCGGCGCGCAACCGGGTAAGGCTGATCGCAGCCGCTGGCACGCGGTGAACCAGGGTGATCCCGTCAGGCATCGGAGCCGTCCGCAGCAGCGCGCACAGGCTCGCTGATCGCACGGCCGTGAGCTCGGCCAGCGCAGCCCACGGCGGCGCATCGCTCTCGAGCACGGTGGTGCGCTCGATCCAGGCCAGCTCGGACTCAGGGCTCGACGTCATGGAGCCAGGGTGGGGCGACGGCAGGGGTGCCCGCTGCGGTCGTCCACAGGGACGGACTGGCGACACGCGCTGTCCACAGACACGATCAGGTCATGATCCGCACCGGGGCGACGACGTGACCACGGTTGGCGGCAGGGCCGGCGCCGGCATCCACCCACTCGGCGATCTGGACGCCGATGTCGTCATCGTGGGAGCAGGTCTGGCCGGGCTCGCTGCCGCTCGTCACCTGACCGCAGGAGGCTGCACGGTGGTGGTGCTCGAGGCGGCCGACGCGGTAGGCGGTCGGGTACGCAGCGAGGTTGTCGACGGCATCACGGTCGACCGCGGCTTCCAGCTCCTCAACCCCGCCTATCCCGAGGCGGCCCGGGTGCTCGACCTCGACGCGCTGCACCTGAGGTCCTTCGTTCCCGGCGTGCTGCTCGCGGGGCGCGACGGTCGCCACCTCGTGGCCGACCCGCGACGTCGGCCCAGCGCCCTTCTCACCTCGGCCCTCCACGCGCCAGGGTCGCGCCTCGCGCAGGCTCGCTTCGCTGCGTATGCCGTCTCCCTCGCGGTCGGAAACGGTCATCGGCTGCTGGGCCGCGCCGACACCGAGGTGGGCGCCGCGTACGCCCGATTCGGTGCACTGACCGACCGGGTGCTCGCGCCGTTCCTCGCCGGTGTGCTCTTCGACGACAGCATGGCCTCGTCGCGCCGGTTCGTGGACCTGCTGCTGCGCACGTTCGTTCTCGGCACCCCCGGCGTGCCCGCTCGGGGCATGCAGGCGATGCCGGATCAGCTCGCGTCCGGCCTCGATGTCCGGCTCGTGACTCCGGTGCGCGCCGTCACCTCACGCACCGCCGTGACCGACGAGACCACCTGGCACGCCCGGGCTGTCGTCGTCGCGACCGACCCCGGTGGCGCGTCGACCCTGCTCCCCGGGCTCGACGTGGCCGACATGCGCAGCGGCACGACGTGGTGGCACCTCGCCGACGTTCCCGGGGCGGCCCTCACCGGCGGATCGCCGGTGCTGGTCGTCGATCCCGACCGGCGCGGACCTCTGGTCAACAGCGTGGTCGTGAGCAACGCGGCACCGTCCTACTCCGTGCACGGACGGGCGCTGGTCGCGTCGACAGCACTCGGGACCGATGTCGACGAGCGCGCGGTCATCGACCACCTGACCCTGCTGCACGGGATCGACGTGACCAACTGGGACGTCGTCGCCGTGCACCGCATCGCCGCCACCGTGCCGAGCACGCCGGTCGGTTCCTCGTTCCGCAAACCCGTTCAGCACGAAGGCATCTACGTCGCGGGTGACCACCGGGACACCGCATCGATCCAGGGCGCGCTGGCGAGCGGTAGGCGTATCGGTGACGCTGTGCTGGCTGCGCTCGCGTAGGTTCGGCGCATGACGACGCGACGCATCCTCGCGACCAGCGGTGGCTTCATGGGCACCGACCGCTATGAGGCACGCAAGCCGGCCGGGCTCTTCCTCGAGGCGCTGCGCCTCTGCGGCAGGGACCGCCCGCGCGTGCTCTTCGTGATGACGGCGAGCGGCGACAACAACGGCTACGTCGCAGCCAGCTATCAGGCGATGTCGCGACTGTCGGTCGACGCCGATCACCTGTCGCTGTTCACCATGCCCAACCAGGACGTCGACGAGGCCGTCGGTCGTGCCGATGTCGTCTGGGTCGGTGGTGGCTCGGTCGCAAACCTGCTCGCGGTGTGGCGGTTGCACGGTGTCGACGACGCGATGCGCGACGCCTGGGAACGCGGCGCGATCCTCGCCGGAGTCAGTGCCGGCTCGATCTGCTGGCACGTCGGAGGACCGACCGACTCGTACGGCCCCACGCTACGGCTCGAGACGCCGGCGCTCGGGCTGCTGCCCTTCGGCAACGGCGTGCACTACGACAGCGAGGAGCAGCGTCGACCGCTGCTGCACTCTCTCGTCGGTGCGAGCGATCTGCCCACGTCGTACGCCACCGACGACCGGGTCGGCATCCTCTACGAAGGCACCGAGGCGGTGTCGGTGGTCACCGATGTCGACGTCGACCCCGCATCAGGACCAGCCGCCTATCTCGTCGAGAAGACTCCCGACGGAGTCACCGAGACCCGCCTCCCACCCGGCCCGATCCGCTAGTCACCCCAGGAGAACGCGTGCGTCATCTCTCGATCCCGCTGCTCACCGACAAGCCCGTGCCTGCTATCGGCGTCGGCGCGATGCCGCTCTCGAACCCGCGTGCCGACGGCACCCTCATGCCGCACCGCGAGGCGATCGCGGTCCTGCACCACGCGTTCGAGGCGGGCATGACCCTCGTCGACACCGCCGACATCTACGCCCCCGACGGTCACAACGTCGGGCACAACGAACGCCTCGTCGGTGAGGCGGTGAGCACCTGGAGCGGAGGGCGCGACAACCTCGTCGTCATCACCAAGATCGGCATCGTGCGTACCGCCGGCGTCGACGGCGACGACTGGGGGCGCGACGGCTCGCGCGACTACCTGCTCGGTGCAGCGGCACACAGCGTCGAGTGCCTCGGCTTCGTCCCGGACGCGATCCTGCTGCACCGCGTGAACCGCGAGCAGCAACCCTTCTCGACGACGGTCGAGAACCTCCTCGCCGTCCGCGAGGCGGGGTTCGCACCGCGCGTCGGCATCGGCAACGTGCATCTCGGCGAGTGCGAGATCGCGTGGGACGTCAGCGCAGGAACGATCGCCGCGGTGGAGAACGAGCACAGCCCGCGCTACCGCGACGACAGCGATGTGCTGGCCTGGGCGACGGCGCACGGCATCGCCTACCTGCCCTGGTCCCCGCTCGGCGGCGGCGATGACGCTGCCCGCCTCGGTGCGCTCTATCCCGAGTTTGCCGCAGTGGCCGCCGAGGTGACCGAGGAGTCCGGCAGGGCGGCCTCGGCGCAGCAGGTCGCCCTCGCGTGGCTGAGCGCGTCCGGCGGCTCGGTCGTCCCCATCCCGGCCTTCACCCGTACGGCCACCGCCGACTCCAGCGCCGCCGCGGCCCACATCGCGCTCAGCGCCGCGCAGGTGGCCCGGCTCGACGCCAGCCCCACCGGTCCGAGCAGCCTGTTTCCCGACGACGAGGACTGACGTCCGCCGCGCATGCTGGCCGGGTACGCCGACGGCGCACGGATTCGGCAGCTGTGCTCATCGCGGCCTAGGCTGACGATGTGACCGTGACGCCGACGGACCTACCCGCGGGTGCCGCGTCGTCGGGCACCCCCCGGGCGGACGGCTCGACGTCGCTGCGCCGCCTCGGCTTCGGCGGCGACGCAGTGCCCTACCAGGACGCGTGGGACGAGCAGCGACGGGTGCTCGACGGCGTCGCCGACGGGTCGCAGCCCGACACCGTGCTCCTGCTCGAGCACCCGACGACCTACACCGCCGGACGCCGGACCCGACCGGCCGACCGTCCGCAGGACGGCACGCCGGTCATCGATGTCGACCGCGGCGGCGAGATCACCTGGCATGGTCCCGGTCAGCTCGTCGGCTATCCGATCCTGCGGCTGCGCGAGCCCATCGACGTCGTGGAGCATGTGCGTCGGCTCGAGTCGCTGCTCATCGACGTCTGCGCCGAGCTCGGGCTCGCGACCACCCGCGTCGAGGGACGCACGGGCGTCTGGGTGCCTGCTGACAAGCCGCTCCAGGGCACCCGCCCCGAGCGCAAGGTCGCCGCGATCGGCGTACGCGTGTCGCGCGGCATCACGATGCACGGCTTCGCCCTCAACTGCGACTGCGACCTGTCGTGGTTCGACCGCATCGTCCCGTGCGGCATCACCGACGCGGGTGTCACGTCGCTCACCGTGGAGCTCGGCCGCACGATCACCGTCACCGACGTGCTCCCGCTCGTCGAGGCGCGCCTCGTCGAGGGCCTCGACCCCTGGGGTCCCCGATGACCGACCTCGACCAGTCCGCCGCCGCCGACCCGGTCGTCGCGACAGCGCCGGACGGGCGCCGCATGCTACGCATCGAGGCACGCAACTCCGAGGTGCCGATCGAGCGCAAGCCTTCGTGGATCCGGACGACCCTCAAGACCGGACCGGAGTTCCAGCGCATCACCGGGCTGGTGAAGTCCGAGGGTCTGCACACCGTGTGCCAGGAAGCCGGCTGCCCCAACATCTACGAGTGCTGGGAAGACTCCGAGGCCACCTTCCTCATCGGCGGCTCCCAGTGCTCGCGGCGCTGCGACTTCTGCCAGATCGACACCGGCCGTCCGGAGCCGCTCGACCGTGACGAGCCCCGTCGCGTGGCCGAGTCGGTGGCGACGATGGGGCTGAAGTACGCGACCGTCACCGGGGTCGCACGCGACGACCTCCCCGACGAGGGCGCATGGCTCTACGCCGAGACGATCCGCGCCATCCACGCCGCGAGCCCCGGCACCGGTGTCGAGATCCTCATCCCCGACTTCTCCGGCAACCCTGAGCTGCTCCAGCAGGTGTTCGACGCAGCGCCCGAGGTGCTCGCGCACAACCTCGAGACGGTGCCGCGCATCTTCAAGCGGATCCGCCCTGCGTTCCGCTACGACCGCTCGCTCGACGTGATCACCCAGGCTCGTGCCGCCGGAATGGTCACGAAGTCCAACCTGATCCTGGGGATGGGCGAGACCATCGCCGAGGTCGAGCAGGCGCTGCAGGACCTCGTCGACGCGGGCTGCGACCTCATCACCATCACGCAGTACCTCCGCCCCTCCCCCAAGCACCACCCGGTCGAGCGCTGGGTCAAGCCCGAGGAGTTCGTGGCGCTCGCCGAGGTCGCCACCGGGATGGGCTTCGCCGGGGTGATGAGCGGGCCGCTCGTACGCTCGTCTTACCGCGCCGGGCGCCTGCACAAGCAGGCTCTGGAGGCCCGCGCCGCCGGCACCGGAACCGCCACCATCGTCACCGGCGGAGCCACCGCCTAACCAAGCACCACACCCGGGCACTCTCTCACCTCTCAGGCCACGAACTGCCCTTGAGGGGCGCCTCATGACCGCAACTCGTGATCTTGGTCGGTCGCAGACGCCGCTCCGGTTGGGTGCCGGTGGCTCGGGGACCTACCCTGATCCCGTCACCACCTCGCACCCACCCACCGGGAGCCTCCACCCGTGAGCAGCACCGCTCCAGCACCAGCGCCCCAGGGCCGTATCGCGCAGATCCGCGAGACCTACCGCATCACCCGCAAGGCCGACCCTCGCACTCCCTGGATCCTGCTGGGCGTGTTCGTCGCGGTCTTCGGCGCGTTCCTCGCGCTCGGGTTCATCACGAAGTCCCCGTGGTTCTGGGGGATCATCGGACTCCCGTTCGCGGTGCTCGCTGTGACGTTCCTGTTCACCCAGCGCGCGACCAAGGCGGCGTACGCCTCCGTCGAGGGTCAGGTCGGCGCTGCGGCCTCGGTGCTCTCGGCGCTGCGCAAGGGGTGGTATGTCACCCCGGCTGTTGCCATGACCAAGAACCAGGACTTCGTGCACCGGGTGGTCGGGCGCTGCGGCGTCGCGCTCGTGTCGGAGGCACCCCCGTCGCGAGCCGGCGCGCTGCTCGCCAACGAGCGCAAGCGGCACGCCCGCTTCCTCGGTGAGACCCCTATCTATGAGATCCAGGCCGGCGACGGCGAGGGTCAGGTGCCGCTGCGCAAGCTGCAGCGCACGGTGATGAACCTGCCGCGCAACCTCAAGCCCGCCGAGGTCGCCGCGGTCCGCAAGCGCCTCGACGCGCTGACCGCGACGCCGCTGCCGATCCCGAAGGGTCCGCTGCCCAAGGGCGCCCGCATGCCGCGAGGCTGATCAGTCGCTTCACAGCCGTACGCCACGACCCTCAGCGGTGACGACCGGCGATGAGCACCACCACGATCAGCGCGAGGCCGAAGAGCCACCCGGTCGCCACTCGACGTCCGGTGAAGACCACGCCGCGACTTGGCGGCACGGCCCCCGGGTGCGCGCGCTGGAGCTCTGTGATGTCGGTGAACGACTCCGTACGCCGCTGCACCCCCCGCTCGAGCAGCGGCGCGAACACGGCGTCGGGCCAGATGCGCTCGACGTCGGCGTCGCTGTAGAGGTGGTGGTCGAAGGTGCTCACGCGCGCAAGCCGAGCCAGCGGAGCGCCGTCGGCGGCCACGAGCAGCAGGTAGGTCTCGGGGATCATCACCCCGCGCTGCCCGCGGCGCCAGGTCTCGGCGCGCACGACCGAGGTGAGCACCGGGATGCCAGGCTGCGGAGGCTGGTCGGGCAACGTCCATGACGTCGTGGTGTCACCGAAGTGCCACAGCACCTGCGAGCCGTTGTCGACCACGCGCATCAGCGTCGCGAGGCGTCCCGGGCCGCTGACCTCGTCGGCCTCGGTCACCTGCGCCCGCAGCAGCACGCGTCCCGGCGTAGCCCCGGCTGCTGACTCCCACGACTCGTTCACACCGCCATCCTGGCAGCCACCCTCGGACCCGCCGAGCTATGTGCCCACGACGCGGTCGTCGGCGTCGCTAGCACATAGGGTGGCGGCCTTCGTGGGTGTCGCGACACGCGCCGCTTGACTCTCGTGCTACCGGAGACTCCACGCTGGTCGACATGGAGAATCCGTGGGTGCCCACCTTGCCCTCGACGTCGCCCGACCGCGGGAGCTCAGGTGCTGACCTGTTCAGCATCGGGGAGTTCGCGCGGCTGAGCGGTCTCTCGATCGGCGCGCTGCGGCACTACGACAGCGTCGGCGTGCTCGCGCCCGCTGCGGTGGACTGGGCGACTGGCAGATCGCCCGGGCCTACTCCACGCTCGGTCGCGCGGAGCCGGCCGTGCACCATGCCCGCCGCTGCCTCGACAACGCGACCCTCGTGACCGACGAGCCCTGGTTGCTGGCCTCGGCCTACGAGGGACTCGCGCGCGCCTACTGCGTCGCCGGCGACAAGGCGGCAGCCGCCGAGTGGGCGGCCAAGGCCGAGACCCAGATCGACCTCGACCCCGACCCCGACAATCGCGAGATCGTCGATCGCGACATCGCCACCCTCCCCCTCTGACGCCCGGATGGTCCGCGAGTTACTGCCGCAACCCATAGCTTCACGGCGGCCCACAAGTATGGATTCGGGCAGTCACTCGCGGACCTGGCCGGACAGGTCAGCGGTGGACGACGACGGTGTTCATCGAGCGGTCGTGGAGGCCTCGTCCGTCTCGGTCCCAGATGACTGCGGGGACGACGAGGCAGATCTGCAGGCTGCGCAGGAACGCCCGACCGAGCCCGACGCGCGACCCGTCGAGGCCCACGACGGCGAGCCCGAGGATGCGCTGCCCGAAGGAGGCGCCGACCACCCAGGTGAACAGCGTGAGCTCGGCGAGGAAGAACCCCAGCGTCGTGAGACTCGAGGTCGGCGTGCCGTAGGTGATGCCGGGGAGGAACAGACGCACGAGCAGCAGGCACGCGAGCCAGTCGATGACCAGCGCCATGATCCGCCTCCCCCACCCGGCGACTGCGCCGGCGCCCTCGGCGGGGAGTCCGAGGCGCTGGCCGCGGTAGTCCTGGTCGATGCCGACGACCGAGCTCGGACCCGACAACCACGACCCGAGGTCCTCGCGGGTCAGGCGCACCGGAGGTCGTGGGTCCTCGGGCGCAGGTTGCTGGTCGCTCACCCGACCAGGCTATGCGGTGCCCGGCCTCACGCCAGCCGACGCCCGCACCCCTCGTCGTCAACGGCGCGTCAAGGTTTCACCGCGGGCGTCAAGGACGCGTCAAGACGGCGCTGCGTCGTGCTGCGGCGGAGCGTACGACGTACTCGTGAGCATTCTCAAGCGTGCGTTCGTCGGCACCCCCATCGACTCTGCGTCGAGCAGCCACAGCCTGCTGAGCAAGCGGCTGGCGCTCCCCGTCTTCTGCAGCGACCCGCTGTCGTCAGTCGCCTATGCGACCGACGAGATCCTGCTGGTCCTCGTTCTCGGCGGCACCGCCGCGCTGGCCTGGACGCCGTACGTCGGGCTCGCGGTCATCGCACTGCTCGCGATCGTCGTCACGTCCTACCGAAAGACGGTCTACGCCTATCCCGGTGGCGGCGGCGCGTATGCCGTCGCGAAGGACCAGTTCGGACAGGGCACCGCGCTCGTGGCTGCAAGTGCCCTCATCGTCGACTACATCCTCACCGTCGCGGTGTCTGTGACCTCCGGCGTGGCGAACTTCACCAGTGCGTTCCCCGGACTCGTCGACTACGCCGTGCCCATGAGCCTCGTGCTCGTCGCGCTGCTGACGTTCATGAACCTGCGCGGCATCCGCGAGTCGGGCAAGACCTTCGCGGCGCCGACCTACCTGTTCATCGTCAGCCTCATGCTGCTCCTCGTCGTCGGTGGTATCCGGATGCTCCTCGGCCAGGACGTCGTCGCCGAGTCCTCCGCGCTCCAGGTGCACGCAGCCGAGGCGTCCGGTGCGACGGCGGTGTTCCTGCTGCTGCGCGCGTTCGCCTCGGGATGCACGGCGCTGACGGGCGTCGAGGCGGTCTCCAACGGCGTGCCCTACTTCCGCCCGCCGAAGTCGAGGAACGCCTCGGGAGTTCTTCTCGCCATGGGCATCCTGGCGATCACGATGTTCGGCGGCGTCACGTTCCTCGCCGTCCACGCCGGCGTCCACCTGGCAGAGGACAACGCCACTCTCGGTCTCCCTGCCGACGCCGTGCAGCCCACCGTGCTCGCGCAGCTCGGCCAGGCGGTGTTCGGCACCAACTCGTTCGGCTTCTACGCCCTGCAGATCTTCACCACCGCAGTGCTCGTGCTCGCCGCCAACACGGCCTACAACTCCTTCCCCATCATGGGATCGGTGCTCGGCCGCGACGGCTACCTGCCGCGTCAATTCGGACGTCGCGGCGACCGTCTCGTCTTCAGCAACGGCATCCTCTTCCTCGCCGGCGCATCCGCACTGCTGATCATCGCGTTCGACGCCAGCGTCACCCGCCTCGTGCAGCTCTACATCCTCGGGGTCTTCCTCTCCTTCACCATCAGCCAGGCCGGCATGGTGAGGCACTGGAACTCCGAGCTGCGCACGGCCACCGGCAAGCAGCGCTCGGGCATGCTGCGCTCGCGGGTCATCAACGCGGTCGGCGCTGTCGTCACGGCACTGGTGCTCGTCATCGTCGTCGTCACGAAGTTCACCCACGGCGCCTGGCTCGTCATCATCGCCGTGCCGCTGTTCCTCGCCGTGATGGTCGGCATCAACCGGCACTATCGCCGTGTCGACCAGCGGATGGCACCGGCGCCGGGCGGAGTTCGCCTCCCCAGCCGGGTGCACGCCGTGGTGCTCGTGTCACGGCTGCACGCACCTGCGATGCAGGCGCTCGCGTTCGCCCGCGCCACCAGGCCGGACACCCTCGTCGCGCTCCACGTCCAGACCGACCGCAGCAACATCGAGGAGCTCCAGGCGACCTGGACGGAACGCCAGATCCCGGTGTCGCTCGTGTGCCTCGAGTCGCCCTACCGCGACCTAACCCAGCCGGTCATCGACTACGTCCGCGGCGTACGCCGGGACAGCCCGCGCGACATGGTCGCGGTCTACATCCCGGAGTACGTCGTCACCCACTGGTGGGAGCACCTGCTGCACAACCAGAGCGCGCTACGGCTGCGGGTGCGGTTGCGCCAGGAACGCGGCGTCATCGTGGTCGCCGTACCGCTCATGATGGACGACGCGACGGACCCCGAGCGCCTGCCTGCCCTGACCCACGGAGTGCAGTGACAGACTCCACCACGTGAGCTTCGATGCCGACCGCTGGTCGCCCGCGCAGCTGCCGCTCGCGGCACGCGCCGCGGTCGCGGCGCTCGGCGTCCTGGCTATGTGGGTCGGCGTCGTGGTGGCCCAGCAGCACGCACCGATCGACCTCACCGTGGTGCTGCTCGTGCTGCTCGCCGTGGTGCTGGGCTTGGCGTTGGTCACCGGTCCGGTCCTCGGCATCGTCACGGGCCTCGTCGCCGTGGTGCTGGTCAACTGGTATCTCGTCCCGCCCTTCGGCACTTTCGAGGTGGCCAGCCCAGACAACGTCGTCGCGCTCGTCGTCTTCGCACTCGTCACCGGTGTGGTGTCGGTGCTCGTCGAGCTGAACGCGCGAATCCGCGCCCGTGCCTCCCGGTCCCAGGATCGGGCCGGGCTCATCGCCGACCTCGTCGCCAAGGGCGATGACGCCGACCCCGAGCTGTCGCTGGAGCGGGTGCGCCAGGCCCTCGAGCTCGACCGCCTCTCGCTCGTGCGAGGCAACGGCCCGGCCCGCGAGGTGCTGGCCACTGTCGGCGCAGGTCCGGATGCCAACTCCGACACGGCAACCCTCACGGTGGCCGTTCCCGGTGGCTATCGACTGCTCGGCATCGGCCCGGAGCGGATCGCCGAGGAGCCCGGCTTCGTCGAGTCCCTCGCGGCCGCAGCCGTGCGGTCCTACGAGAGCGACCGGATGGAGACCGAGCAGCAGCGCGCCGAGCAGCTCACGGCGGTCGACTCCGCGCGCACCGCGCTGCTCGCGAGCGTCGGGCACGACCTGCGCACTCCGCTGTCTGGGCTGCGGCTCGCGGTCGACGCGCTCAAGGACCCGGGTTCACACCTCGACGAGCAGACGCGCCACGCACTCCTCGACACCGTCGACGACTCCACGTCGCGGCTGTCGGAGCTGATCACCAACCTGCTCGACATGAGTCGTCTCGAGGCCGGCGTGCTCGCCGCGACCCTCGAGCCGACGGCCGTCGACGCTGTTGTCGCAGCGGCGCTGATCGCGGGTCCGTCGTACGCCGAGCTCGTCCGCGTCGACGTCGACGAGTCGCTGCCTATCGTGCTCGCCGATCCGGCACTGCTCGAACGGGTCGTCGAGAACATCGTGTCGAACGCGGTGCGCCATGCTGGCCCGACATCCCAACAGCCTGTTGACGTGTCGGCCTACCCGACCGAGGATTCGGTCGTCGTCGACGTGGTCGACCACGGTCCGGGTCTCGGCGAGAGGGTGCCCAGCGACGGGCTCGGCGCCCTTCGCGCCTCCGGGCGGGCAGATCGCAGCACCGGCCTCGGGCTGGAGATCGTGCGCAGGTTCTGCGCGGCGATGGACGTCGACGTCGCGTTTCTCTCGACCGACGGCGGAGGCCTCACTGTGCGCATCACCCTGCCGATTGCGGGCGCCTCTCGATGACCGACCTCCTCGTCGTGGAAGACGACGACCAGCTGCGCAAGGCACTGGTGCTGACACTGCGCTCGCGTGGCTACACCGTGCACGCCGCCGCGACCGGTGCCGACGCGCTCGCGCGTGTCGCGACCTCTCGCCTCGATGTCGTCGTGCTCGACCTCGGGCTGCCCGATATCGACGGCGTGCAGGTCATCGAGAAGATCCGCGAGTCGAGCGCGGTGCCGATCGTGGTGCTGTCGGCACGCCGCGACCAGAGCGACAAGGTGACCGCGCTCGATGCCGGGGCGGATGACTACCTCACCAAGCCGTTCGGCATCGAGGAGCTGCTGGCCCGGCTGCGCGCGGCGCAGCGCCGCTCCGGTGCACCTGTCG
>JANXWJ010000120.1 GCA_025351185.1 Candidatus Nanopelagicales bacterium | reverse complement strand
TCCTGGATGCGGTGCTCGAGGTGTCGGGCGTGCAGTGGGCGACGGAGAAGCACCGAATCGAGGCGGTGCTCGGTCGTCGCCCGGGTGTGGAATCGGTCGACGCGAACCCGTTGGCGCAGACGGCGACGGTGCGGTTCGATCCGTCGGTCACGTCGATTGCAGATCTGCAGCGGTGGGTCCGCGAGTGCGGCTATCACTGCGCGGGGCAGTCCGTGCCTCACCACCTCTGCGACCCGGTGCTGGAACCACACCCCCACTCGGGAGGACACCACGACGACGGGAGGCCTGCGCTCCCACGGACGCGGCCAGAAGACCCGGTTGACCCAGGCGACCGCGCTCACGTGACCGATGCCGAGGCGGTGTCCCATCACGACGCCGCGCCAAGGATGAGCCCGCACGATGCGATGGGCCACGGTGGTCACGGCGCCGGGATGTCGATGACCTCCATGGTGCGCGACATGCGGAACCGCCTCGTGGTCGCCGCCCTCCTGTCGGTACCGATCCTGCTCTGGTCACCGATCGGTCGGGACGTCCTCGGCTTCGGTGCCCCGGCGCCGTTCGGTCTGCGTGATGACGTCTTTTCGTTGCTGCTCTCGCTGCCCGTCGTCTTCTACTCGGGGTGGATCTTCTTCGACGGCGCTTTCCGAGCTCTGCGAGCACGCACTCTGGACATGATGGTTCTGGTCGCTGTGGGCGTCGGCGCCGGCTGGGGATACAGCGTCGTGGTCACCCTTACCGGCGGGGGAGAGGTGTTCTTCGAGGCCGCCTCGGTGCTCACCACGTTCGTCCTGCTCGGGCACTGGTTCGAGATGAGGGCCCGAGGTGGCGCCAACGATGCGATCCGCACCCTCCTCGAGCTCGCTCCGCCGCAGGCGGTCGTGATCCGCAACGGCGAACCGGTCGAGATCCCGACCTCGGACGTGATCGTCGGCGACCTGCTGCTCGTCCGACCCGGCGCGCGGATCCCCGTCGACGGCACCGTCGAGGACGGTGTCTCCGAGGTCGACGAGTCCATGGTCACCGGTGAGAGCCTGCCCGTCGCGAAGTTGGCAGGGTTCGACGTGATCGGAGCGTCGCTCAACACCACCGGCGTGCTCCGCATGCGAGCCACGAAGGTCGGGTCGGACACCGCGCTCGCGCAGATCGTGTCCATGGTGCAGCTGGCGCAGAACTCCAAGGCACCCGGCCAGCGCCTCGCTGACCGCGCCGCCTTCTGGCTCGTGCTGGTCGCCCTCATCGGAGGCTCCCTGACCTTCTTCGCCTGGCTCGCCGCTGGACGTACCGTCCAGGAGGCTCTCCTGTTCGCCATCACCGTCGTCGTCGTGACCTGCCCAGACGCGCTAGGTCTGGCCACTCCGACCGCGATCATGGTCGGCACCGGCCTCGGCGCACAGCGGGGCGTCCTGTTCAAGAACGCGGGCGCGCTCGAAGCCTCCGCCCGGATCGACACGGTCGTGATGGACAAGACGGGGACGCTCACCAAGGGGGAGCCGGAGGTCACCGACATCGTCACCGGAACGACGTCACCACCGGATGTCCTCGCGCTCGCCGCTGCCGTCGAGGCTGAGTCCGAGCACCCCCTGGCGCAAGCCATCGTCCGCCACGCACGCGACGCCGGACTCAGCTGGAGCACCGCCACCGGCTTCATCAACAGTCCCGGCCGAGGCGCCCGGGCAGATGTCGACGGTCGCGCGGTCGTTGTCGGCTCCTCCGGCCTGCTTGCTGAGCTCTCCATCAGCATCGAGGACACTCTCAAGGTCGAGCACACCCGGCTCGCCGCCTCCGGCCGGACCGCGATCTACGTCGCCATCGACGGCCACGCGGCAGCGGTCATCGGGCTCGCCGACGCGGCACGTGAGACCGCTGCGGCCGCCGTCGCGAAACTGCACGACGCCGGGATCCACGTCGTCATGCTCACCGGTGACAACGAGGCGACTGCACAACGCATCGCCACCCACCCCGGCATCGAGATTGTCGTCGCCGGAGTGCTCCCAGACCGAAAAGCCGCAGAGATCGCAGCCCTGCAGAAGGCGGGCCGGAGGGTCGCCATGGTCGGCGACGGTGTCAACGACGCGCCGGCACTTGCCCAGGCAGACCTGGGGATCGCGATCGGGGCCGGCACCGACGTCGCGATCGAGACCGCCGACGTGGTGCTGATGCGCTCGGACCCGTTCGATGTCTCGACGGCGCTACGGATCGGAACCGGAACCGTCCGCAAGATGCGTCAGAACCTCGGCTGGGCCATCGGCTACAACGCGATCGCGCTCCCCATCGCGGCCGGTGTCTTCGAACCGGCCTTCGGCCTCGTCCTGCGCCCAGAGATCGCCGCACTCACCATGTCCGGCTCGTCCATCCTCGTGGCAGTCAACGCTCTGATGCTCAAGCGACTGACACTCCCTCGAACCGGAGACCACGACTGACGGAGCTATGCGCCGTGTGGTGTGCGCGAACCCCAACGCGCCCTCACCCGTTCGCCACACCGGAGCGGTAAGTGCGCCGAACCTTGGACATTCCTGAGAACAGACTGTGACGGTCCTTGCCGAAGGTGTGTCTAGCGTGAGAGTCACGACCTCCTCTGCGAATCGAGTTCCCGATGAAGCTCAAGCTTGTAGTCCCGCTCGCCGTCGCCGGTGTCCTCATGGGCTCCACGGCCGCATTCGCGTCGTCCCGGCTGCCCGCCGCTGGCTCCACCCCGCCGACCGGCGTCACCGCATCCGCGTCCACCTCGGAGTCCGAGACCCCCGAAGCCTCGGAAACGCCCGAGACGTCCGCGACCGCCGAGCCCAGCGAGACCGACGAGTCGGAGGACTCGACACCCTCGACCGAGCCGTCCCGGACGCGCACGGCGAAGCCCACCCCGACGGCCTCGTCCAGCAGCCACGATGACGATGGCGACGACCAGGGCGAGGACAGCGAGCACGCCACGAGCACACACCACGACTCGTCCGCGAAGCCGGGCTCCGGTCACGGTGACTCCGGTGACAGCGGTGGCGGTACCGACGACTGATCACCCGGTCCAGAAGTGCCCGTCCTCACACCGAGGGCGGGCACTTCCCCGTGCAGCCTCACCGGGCAACGACGCCGGATCACGTAGCCTGAAGAACTCACCGAACTCACCGGAGACAACGTGCTGCTCGCCCTGGGATGGAGCCAACCCCGCTTCGAACGCGTACGGGCGCTCTGGCCACTGGCGGCCCTCGCCACCGCAGCCGCCATCGTCTTCGCGTGGCTGTGCGACGCAGTCGGTGATCACGACGGCATCACCGCGATCGACGGTCCCACCGCTGGCTGGTTCGCTGCTCACCGCACCCTGTCCGAGGGGCAGCTGGGGCTCCTGATCGCGAGGGCAACGAGCCCGGCGGTCCTGATCGTTGCTGTCATCGTCGCTGCCGTCGTGGCCCGCCGGCTCGGTCGAGACCTCGAGGCCACTCTGCTCGTCGCGGCGACTGGCCTCGCCTACATCGTCGGCGCGATCGCCAAGGTGGGGGAGCACCGTGCCCGCCCGACGTCACCGGTCAACCTGGCACCGGAGAGCGAGCCCTCGTTCCCGTCCGGGCACGTCCTCGTGATCACGACCGTGGCGCTGGTCGCGCTCGCTCTGGGGTGGAGCCACCTCTCACGCCCAGGGAGGATCATCGCCACCACCGCCGCGGTCACCGCCATCGCGGTGGTCTGCGTGGACCGGCTCGTGGTGGGTGCGCACTGGCTCACGGACGTCGCCGGATCGCTCGCACTCGCGACGATCCTTGTCGCCCTGACAATCAGCGCGCACCGACTGCTCACACCAGCGGCGCCCTAGCTCCGCATCGCGCCGGGCGCGACTGGGGAAGGTCGACCACGGCCACCAGGGCTCATGACGGGCCCGCACCGTGGGCCACGACGAACGCCCCAGGTCTGAGACCTGGGGCGGTCGTGCCGATCTGCGGTGTCCGAGGGGGGACTTGAACCCCCATGCCCTTTCGGGCACTAGCACCTCAAGCTAGCGCGTCTGCCAATTCCGCCACCCGGACATGTCGCTCGCTCAGGCAAGCCCTCGCAGGGCGACCGAGTGAGCATACAACCGCGAGGGACCCGCGACGAAACCGGCAGGGTGGGGGAGGATGACCAGGTGACCGAGACCGCTGCTCCCGAGCTGCCCCAGCCGCTGCCAGACGCCGAGGCCGAGGTGGTCGAGATCGTCCGCGACCTGATCCGGATCGATTCCAGCAACTATGGGGACGGGACCGGACCGGGCGAGGCCGAGGCGGCGGAGTACGTCGAATCGCGGCTGCGCGAGGTCGGGCTGGACCCGGAGCGCTACTCGTGCGGTCCGAGGCGCGACGGCGTCGTCGTACGCATCCCCGGGCGTGACTCATCGCGCGGGGCGCTCATGGTGCACGGGCACCTCGACGTGGTGCCCGCTCAGGCCCAGGACTGGAGCCGGCCGCCGTTCGCGGCCGAGATCGACGACGACCTCGGGGTGCCGATGATCTGGGGGCGCGGCGCGGTCGACATGAAGGACATGTGCGGCATGACGCTGGCCACGGTGCGGTCGTGGGCGCGGGGCGGGGTGCAGCCTGAGCGTGACATCGTCGTGAACTTCCTGCCCGACGAGGAGGCCGGCGGCCACATCGGCTCGCACTGGCTGATCGAGCACCGCCCCGACATGTTCGAGGGTGTGAGCGAGGCGGTCGGCGAGGTCGGCGGCTTTTCGATGACGGTGCGCGACGACCTCCGGCTGTATCTGGTGCAGACGGCGGAGAAGGGCATCGGCTGGCTGCGGCTCACGGCGCACGGTCGGGCCGGGCACGGCTCGATGCTCAACAACGAGAACTCCGTGACGCTGCTGTGCGACGCGGTGGCGAAGCTCGGACGCCTCGACTTCCCGGTGCACGTGACACCCGCCGTGCGCGACTTCCTCGCGGTGCTCTCCGACGTCACGGGGACGACGTTCGACGCCGACGACATCGACGGCACTCTCGCCAAGCTGGGGCCGATGGCGACTCTCGTCGGTGCGACGTTGAAGAACACCGTCAACCCCACGATGCTCTCGGCCGGCTACAAGGTCAACGTGATCCCCGGTGATGCCCAGGCGCACGTAGACACGCGGTTCCTTCCCGGATACGAGGACGAGATGTTCGCCGCGATCGACGAGATCCTCGGCGAGGGGATCACGCGCGAGTTCGTCAACCACGACATCGCGGTGGAGACCACGTTCGACGGTCCGAGCATCGACCTGATGGCGGCGGCCCTGCGCGCCGAGGACGAGCACGCGGTGGCGGTGCCGTACATGCTCTCGGGCGGCACCGACGCGAAAGCGTTCAGCACGTTGGGGATCCGCTGCTATGGCTTCGCGCCGCTCCAGCTCCCGCCCGACCTCAACTTCGGTGCGCTGTTCCATGGAGTCGACGAGCGCGTGCCCGTCGACGCGCTCACCTTCGGCACCCGGGTGCTCGGCCGCTTCCTCCGCGCCGTCTGACCTACCGCACCGTCCCGGGCCGGCCTTGCTGGCGTGACTGCTGCTGAAGGGGCAGGGGCAGCCGCCCTCGTGCCCGCAAGGCGGGTCCGTGACGGCGGCTCAGGCGGTGCGGACGGCGCGGAGCACCCTGCGGCGCAGCCACACGCGGCGACGGCCGTCGGAGTAGAGGCGCAGCCGGGCGAGCTCCCACGAGCCGTGCTCGGCGAGCTCGACGAGGGCTGCACGCGCGGCATCGCGCGGCGTGCCCCGAGGCAGGGTGATCTCGCGGTACTCCCAGGTGGAGGCACGACCGGTCGCCATGCGCGACATTCTGCGCCAGGACCACGCCGTAGCCGAGCCTGACCCGGTGTGCCTGCCCGCCGGACGTGCCCCAGTCACTGCCCGGATCCTCGGATTCGGTCGCAAACCCGGGATTCGGGCAGTAACTCGAGGACCGGGGGTGCGAGTCAGGGGGTGAGGAGCTGGGCGAGGCGGGTGCGGCGGGTGCGGTCGGTCGTGGCGGTGAGCCACTCGGTCAGGGCGGCCGCGGTGCTGCCGTGGACGACGGAGACGTGTTCGGTGCCGGCGCTGAGCCCGGCGTAGGCCACGGCCCGTGTGCTGGTGGGCACGGGCTGGCCGTGGAGCACGAGGACCACCGCTCGCCAAGTGCGCGGCAGCGGACCGTCGAGAGTGACGACCGCGGTCGCGGTGGCCCCCGCGTCGTCGAGGGCACGGCGTACGCCGTCGAGCTCGAGGCTGCCCGGCGCCAGCAGCACGGCGATGTCGTCACCCGCCGCGTCGAACGCACGAGGGATGGACGCGGTCACGAGCTGCGTGACGCGCACCAGCGCCTCGTCGGGGCCCGCCACCGCCACATCGACGACCGAGCGGTCGTCAGCCGACGTCGCGAACCATCGACCGGCAGCCACCTCGACACGAGCCCGCTCGAGCGCAGTCCGAGGGCGTACGCCGTCAGCGCGCAGCACGGGGCACACGCCGGAGGCGGCGACATCGAGTGCGACCGCACCGAGCACCGCACCGAGGGGCAGCGCGTTGTCGAGGCAGATCGCGAGCACGGCATCCTCGGGCAGGTCCTCGACCGCGGCGAGAGCCTCATCGAGGCCGACCGTGTGCGCGTCGTCGAGCACCACCGAGGACACTCCGGACCCGAGCGCCTTCTCCAGCGCAGCCCGACGCGCCGCCGGGTCGGAGCCCACCACGACGGCGAGGCGGTTCTCCTCGGCGAGCGAGGTGAGGCCGTCGGCGAGCAGCTCCTCGGAGTCCGCAACCTCGAGCAGAGCGAGAGCCGGCGCACCGTGCCACTCGACCTCGAGCACCGAGCCTTCACCGAGCGCGGCGTCGATGTCAGTGCTCGAGCACGTGCGCAGGACGACGTCGCGGGGCAGCGCCGTGTGCCCGGCACGCGCAGCGGCCGAGAGCAGGTCGGGTACGGCGTTCAGCGTGACGCTCCAGCATGGTCGGGATAGTCGAGCACCGGCGCCGACACCTCGTCGAGCGCCGCCACGATCTCGTCGGGCAGGGTCAGCGACTCGACCGTCAGTGCTCCGCGCAGCTGGGCAGCGGTGCGGGCGCCGAGGATGGGGGCGACCACACCTGGCCGGTCGCGCACCCACGCGAGCGCCACCTCCAGCGGCGCGACACCCAGCCCTTCGGCTGCCGTGGCGACGGCGTCGACGACGCGTCGCGACTCGTCGCCCAGATACGGAGTGATGAACTTCGCGAAGTGTGACGACGCGGCACGTGAGTCGGCCGGTGTGCCGTGGCGGTATTTGCCGGTGAGCACTCCTCGACCGAGCGGTGACCATGGCAGGATGCCGAGGCCGGCGTCGACGGCAGCGTCGACGACCTCGCGCTCGATTCCGCGCTGCAGCAGGGAATACTCCATCTGCGTCGACACCAGGGGAGCGGTGCCGGCCCGGGAGGCCTGCAGGGTCGCCGCCTTCGCGGTCTGCCAGCCGGAGTAGTTGCTGATGCCGACGTATCTCGCCCGGCCCGATGCGACCGCGGTGTCCAGCGCTCCGAGAGTCTCCTCGAGCGGTGTCGAGGGGTCCCAGGCGTGCAGCTGCCAGAGGTCGACATGGTCGACACCGAGCCGGCGCAGCGACGCGTCGAGCGCAGAGAGCAGATGGCCTCGGGAGGCGTCGAGACGGCGCGCGGTGCCGGGGCGCGACACGGCCTTCGTCGCCACCGTGACGTTGTCGCGACCGACCTCGTCGAGCAGTGATCCCAGGACCTCCTCGGACATGCCGTCGGCGTAGACGTCGGCGGTGTCGACGAGGGTGCCACCGACCTCGAGGAAGGCGAGCAGCTGGTCGCGCGCCTCGTGCCGGTCGGTGTCGCGGCCCCAGGTCATCGTGCCGAGCGCCAGGCGCGAGACATGCAGGCCGGACCGGCCGAGCGGACGCTGTTCCATGTCGCACGACCCTATCCGGGCCGCCGACAGATCGACGGCTAGGCTCCGCGAGGGTCGTCGTCGTGAGAGAGGTCAGTCGAATGCGCCTGGGAGTCAACCTCGGCTACTGGGGTGCCGGCAACGACGCCGACAACCTCGCGCTGGCCCGTGAGGCCGACCGTCTCGGCTACTGCGTCGCCTGGGCCGCTGAGGCCTACGGCTCCGACGCAGCGACGGTCCTGTCGTGGATCGCCGCGCAGACTGAGCGGATCGACATCGGGTCCGCGATATTCCAGATCCCGGCCCGCACCCCCGCGATGACGGCGATGACCGCCGCGACGCTCGACACCCTGTCCGGCGGTCGGTTCCGGCTCGGGCTCGGCGTGTCCGGGCCGCAGGTGTCCGAAGGCTGGCACGGCGTGCGCTTCGACAAGCCGCTGGCTCGCACCCGGGAGTACGTCGCGATCGTCCGGATGGCGCTGGCGCGTCAGAAGGTGGCCTATGACGGGGAGTTCTTCACCCTGCCGCTGCCCGACGGTCCCGGCAAGGCACTGACCCTGACCGTGCACCCCGTGCGCGACGACCTGCCGATCTATCTCGCGGCCATCGGCCCGAAGAACCTCGAGCTCACCGGCGAGATCGCCGACGGCTGGCTCGCGATCTTCTTCGCGCCGGAGCATGCGGCCGAGCACATCGCAGCCATCACGGCCGGCCGCGCGAAGGCGGGCAAGACGATGGACGGGTTCGACGTCGTGCCGACCGTGCCCGTGATGATCGGCGACGACGTCAACGCGTGCGCCGACGCGATGCGGGGCTACAGCGCGCTCTACATCGGCGGGATGGGCAGCCGCGACAAGAACTTCTACAACCAGCTCGCTGTGCGCATGGGCTATGACGGCGAGGCCGCGGAGGTGCAGGAGAAGTACCTCGCCCGTGACTACGCCGGCGCGGGTGCCGCCGTGCCCTTCGAGTTCATCGACCGCACGTCGCTCATCGGACCGCGCGAGCGCATCCAGGAGCGGCTGCAGGCCTACGCCGACGCGGGCGTCACCACCCTCACCGTCGCGACCTACGCCGGCACCCTCGACGAGCGGATCGCCACGTTGCGAGCGATGGGTGAGCTGGTCGAGGCAGCCGGGCTCGGTGAAGGACGGTGAACTACCTCGAGGCGATCGTGCTCGGAGTGGTCCAGGGCCTCACGGAGTTCCTGCCGATCTCGTCGACGGCACACCTGCGCATCGTGCCCGCGTTCTTCGGCTGGGACGACCCGGGCGCGGCCTTCACCGCAGTCGTCCAGCTCGGCACCATGGCCGCGGTGCTGCTGTTCTTCTGGCGCGACCTGCTGCGCATCGTGAGCGCGTGGTTCCGCGCGCTCTACCAGCCCGAGCCGCGCGGCACGCTCGACGCCCGTCTCGGCTGGTACCTCATCTACGGCACGATCCCCATCGCGGTGCTGGGCCTGGCGTTCAAGGACCAGATCGAGACGGGCGCTCGCGACCTGCGCATCATCGGGTGGGTGCTGATCCTCTTCGGTGTCGTCCTGTGGGCGGTCGACAAGGTCTTCGCGCAGACCAAGACGATCCACGACCTGCACCTGCGCGACGGACTCATCTTCGGCGCCGCCCAGGCTCTCGCGCTGATCCCCGGTGTCTCACGGTCGGGCGCGACCATCACCGCCGGTCGCGCGCTGACCTACAAGCGCGAGGACGCCGCTCGGTTCTCCTTCCTGCTGTCGGTGCCTGCCGTCGTGCTCTCGGGGCTCTTCGAGGCGCGCAAGCTCGGTGACGCCGGCGGCCCGGCGTGGGGTCCGACCATCGTCGCGACAATCGTGGCTTTCGGTGTCGGCTATGTGTCGATCGCCTGGCTGCTGCGCTGGCTCGGCAGCCACTCCATGTCGGTCTTCGCCGTCTACCGCGTCGCGCTCGGAGCCCTCGTGCTGCTGCTCGTCTACACCGGGCACCTCGCCGCGACCTGAGTCGCGACGCGCCCGTCTCCTCGGGGCGCCAGGGCGCCGAGAGCCGACGCCGCGCGGCGGGCTTCAGATGGGGTGCGCCCCTGCCGATGCCCACACAGGGCCACGGTGGCCTCTGTTGCGCTCAGGAGGCGTCGTGTCAGTCGGGGGCGCCACACTCGCACCGCCGATCCCCGTCGACGTGCCGGTCACGGAAGCGCGGCCGAGGCTGCCGCGGCGTACGGCACTGGCTGGCACCGGTCTCGTCCTCACCCTCGCGGGGCTGCTGCTCGCCGCACCGGTGCTCGTGCTCTGCGGAATCGTGCTCGGCGTCGTCTCGCTGCTCATGCGCTGGGTGCCTCTCGACGTCGCCCTCCCGCTCGCTGCCACGGCCTGTGTGGCCGGATCTGCCCTTGCCGGTGTGGCTGCCCACTCGGTCGGGGTCGACCTGTTCGCAGCACCCGCTGCCGTGGGCGGAGCTCTGGTGCTCGCCGGCGTCCTGGCTGTGCTGGACTCGCGTCGTGGTCTGGTCTCCACCGACGCCCCTGGGACCCCGTCACGAGCCCTGTGGATCGCCTACGCACCGGCTCTGGTGGCGTTCGCGATCGCAGCCCTGCAGGCGAGCAGCGTGCGGGCTGCGGCCAGCTGGACCTTCTTCGGCACCGACATCACTCGGCACCTGGCACTGGTCAAGCAGATCCGGGAGACCGGCGCACTCGACTACGCGGCCAACGCCTATCCGGGCGCCTTCCACACGCTGCTCGCCCTGGTCTCGACGCCCGGGGCTCCCAGGACCGGGCCGGCGGACCTGCTGGCCTACGACCTGCGGCTCGTCGCGGCAGCCACCTGGCTCACGCTCGCCGTGCTCATGTCGACCGCGTCGACCCTCGTGCTGCGACTAGGCCAGCTCCTGGGGAGCAGCCGAGCCGTCACCGTGTGCGCAGCAGCCATCGGCCCCGCGATGCTGCTGGTCGTCAACTCCTTCGCCGTCACCTTCATCTACCTCGGCGCCGCCCCCAGCATGCTGGCCGTGGTCGCGCTGTGGAGCATCCCGCTCGTCGCACTCGAGCTCGAGCGCACCGGCGTACGCCGAGTGCTGCCGCTCCTCGTCCTCGCGTGCCTCGTCACGGCGACCGTCGCCCACATGTGGCAGGCACTCGTCATCGTGCCTCCGGCCGGCCTGCTCGCTATCGTCGTGGGCCGCCGGCGCGGATCGAGCGGGCGGCCGCTCGTGCCAGGTCGTCGCACTGCTCTCGTCGTGGTCGGGGTCGCCGTGCTCACCGCTGCTGTGGCGCTGCCGGCGATGCTCGGGGTGCTGCGCGCCGGTGGGATCGCGATCGCCGCGATCCCGGGAGCCGCTCCGGGGCCGCCTATCGCCGTCCTCATCCTGTGTGTGGTCGCTGTCGGCTGGTCGCTGCGCGCTCGACGCCACGATGCGGTGCGCGCACTCCTCGGCATGGTGCTCG
>JANXWJ010000105.1 GCA_025351185.1 Candidatus Nanopelagicales bacterium | reverse complement strand
ATGTAGGTCGGCTGGATCCACTCGGGGCCGATGGCGGACACGGCGGCGAGGGTGGGAACAAAGGTCACGAGAGCCGAGGCTACGTCACTCGCCTGAGCGGTCGATGAGAGTGGGCCGGTCGCGGCGCCGAGCACCGCCCCTGACGACGACGACCGCCAGCCCCACGAGGGAGACGGCGATGGAGATGCCGGCGACGGTGAAGGCGATCGTGCGGATGACGGGGTACTGGTACGCCTCGTACCCGACCAGAGGGAGCGCCACGGCCCAGGTCAGCGCCCCCAGGACGTTGGCGGTGCTGAAGGACCTGCGGTCCATCGCGGCCGTGCCGGCGAGGACGGGGGTGAACGTGCGCACCCAGGGGATCCAGCGCGCCATGACGACGGAGAACCAGCCGAACCGCTCGTAGAAGCGTTCCGTGCGGCGCAGCTGCTCGGTCGCCCGGCCGGACCCGCGACGTTCGAGCCAGGTGCGGCCGTAGTGCCGCCCGGTCAGGTAGCCCACCTCGTTGCCGGCGACGGCGGCGACGAAGGCGCCGACCACGAGCACGACGAGGTTGACCCCGCTCGACGGTGATGCGGCGAGGAGCCCTGCACCGAACAGGATCGTGTCGCCCGGCAGCAGGAAGCCGAGCAGGAGCCCGCACTCGGCGAAGAGGAACCCCCAGACGACGGCGTACACAGCGATCGCCGTGAGAGCGCCGAGGTTCGGATCGGGGATCACCACTGGAGCCTAGGGTGGCGGCCATGTCTCCCGACCCTGTCAGCGGCGCACGCGGGGTCGACGGCGCTGACGCGACCCCAGCTGCGCCGGTGACACGCCCGCCCGACCTCGGTGCGAGGCACGAGCTGCGTGGCGACGATGCGGTGGGCGTGGGACCGCACCCGCTGCCGTGGCCGCAGGGTCCGGCGTTAGACGTCGAGCTGCTGCGCGACGGCGATCGGCGCAACGTGGTCGACCGCTATCGGTACTGGACCGTGGAGGCGATCGTGGCGGACCTCGACACCTCGAGGCACCCGTTCCACGTCGCGATCGAGAACCTGGCGCACGACTTCAACATCGGGTCGGTGGTGCGTACGGCGAACGCGTTCAACGCTGCGTCGGTGCGGGTGGTGGGTCGGCGCCGGTGGAACAGACGCGGCGCGATGGTGACCGATCGCTATCTCCACGTCGAGCACCACGACGACGCGGAGTCGCTGGCGGTCTGGGCGCGCGAGGCCGGCTTGGTCGTCGTCGGCGTCGACAACCTCCCGGGTGCGGTGCCGCTCGAGACCTACGACCTGCCGCGTGAGTGCGTGCTGCTGTTCGGCCAGGAGGGCTCGGGACTCTCGGCCGCCGCGCGGGAGGCGTGCGACGTGACGGTCTCGATCGCGCAGTACGGCTCGACGCGCTCCATCAACGTCGGTGCCGCGGCCGCGATCGCCCTGCACGCCTGGGTCCGACGCCACGTCTTCGACCAGCGACTCTGATCGACGCATCGGGCACGGGGATGCGGGTACCGGGCAGGCGTGGCGCTGGGTCGTGGTGTGTCACTGGGGGATGTGGTGTCGGTCGATGTGACGCGGAAGCTACGGACGAGTTCGCTGTACGCCTGGAAGCGCTTACCTCGGTAGTGACAGGATGGGTGCAGACCCGCGGGCAACGTGGCCTTGCGGATCGCCGTGATGTCTCTCGCTAGGAGCGCGTTCGCCATGCCCATCGCCACCCCTGACGTCTACGCCCAGATGCTCGACCGCGCCAAGGCAGGCGCGTTCGCCTACCCGGCGATCAACTGCACGTCGTCTGGCTCGATCGTCGCCGCCATCCGTGGTTTCGCCGAGGCCGAGAGCGACGGCATCGTGCAGTTCTCGTGGGGTGGCGCCGAGTTCGCCTCGGGCCAGCTCGCCAAGGACATGGTGACGGGCGCGGTCGCGCTCGCAGAGTTCGCGCACGTCGTCGCAGAGAAGTACGACGTCCAGATCGCGCTGCACACCGACCACTGCCCGAAAGAGAAGCTGGACGGCTTCATGCGTCCGCTCATCGACGTCTCGCTCGAGCGCGTTGCCGCGGGTCGGCTGCCGCTGTTCCAGTCGCACATGTGGGACGGGTCCGCAGTGCCCCTCGGTGAGAACCTCGACGTCGCCGAGGAGCTCCTCGACAAGTGCCACCGCGCCAACATCATCATGGAGCTCGAGATCGGTGTCGTCGGCGGTGAGGAGGACGGCGTCGAGGCCAAGCACGACGCCAAGCTGTTCTCCACGGCTGACGACGGTCTCGCGACCGCGGCCAAGCTCGGTCTCGGTGAGCGCGGCCGCTACATGGTCGCCGCGACCTTCGGCAACGTGCACGGCGTCTACAAGCCCGGCAACGTCGTCCTCACGCCCTCGATCCTCAAGGAGATCCAGGACGCCGTCGGCGCGAAGTACGGCAAGGACAAGCCCTTCGACCTCGTCTTCCACGGCGGATCGGGATCGCTGCTCTCCGAGATCCGCGAGGCGCTCGACTACGGCGTCGTGAAGATGAACATCGACACCGACACGCAGTACGCCTTCACCCGCCCGGTCGCCGACCACATGTTCAGCAACTACTCCGGCGTCCTCAAGGTCGACGGCGAGGTCGGCAACAAGAAGCAGTACGACCCGCGTGCCTGGGGCAAGCTCGCCGAGGCCGGCATGGCCGCCCGCGTCACCCAGGGCTGCGAAGACCTCCGCAGCACCGGCACCAAGATCACGTAGGTCCCACGTCGCACCGCGACAGCACAGAGCCCGGGAGCACCCCTCCCGGGCTCTGTGCTGTCCTCGAGTTACACCCTGGATCCAAAGCTTCAAGGCCCACAAGTGAGGATTGCGGCAGTAACTCGGGAGGTGTCGGACGTGTCGGGGAGGGCTGACCCGCGCCCCCAGGTAGTCGGCTCGGCGTGTCGTCCACAGGCGGCTGCGACCGGGCTGGCCGGACGAGCGCCCTGATCGGTCACCATCCGCGATGGCTGTCCACCGCCCGTCGCGTGATCGCGTCGTCGCCCTGCTCGAGCAGCTCGGTCCGGGTCCATGGCCGCGCGCGGAGCTGCTCGTCCACGGCTGGTCGCCGCAGCAGCTGGAAAACGCGGTGACCTCGGGCCTCCTCGAACGGGTCCGTCGGGGGTTGTACGCCGTGCCGGTAGCACTTGGTTGCGACAGACGGTGCGCTTCGCACCCTCGTGGGGGCCACCATCCCCGGGGCCAAGCGTCGACTGCGCGAGCGCACGGTTCCCCCGGCTCTTCTCGCCGATGCACGAGAAATGCTCGACGACGCGTTCTCCGTGATCTGGTCGTGGCCGGGGTCGATCGTGGTTCGCGATGCGATCGCACTCGCCGACCCGTGTGCCGAGTCGCCGTTCGAGAGCTGGTCGCGCGCCTGGATCCTGTGATCCGGACTTCCTCGCCCTGAGGTCAACGTGCCGGTGTTCGGGGGATCGGGACGCACCTACTACGGCGACTTCGTGTGGCGCCGGCACAGGTTGATCGGGGAGGCGGACGGCGTCGGCAAGTACGGCGACACTGCCGCTGCCATCCGTCAGGCGCTACGAGCGGAACGTGCACGGCAGGCAGATCTCGAGGCGGGCGGTTGGCGTGTGGTCCGGTGGGTGACGGGCGACCCGGGCCGCTCGGTCGTCGCGAGGGTGGGCCGCGCGCTCTACCTCGAGGCAGCTCCGGCGGCCCGAATCCTGGGTCTCGAGGCCTGACACCGACGAGCCAGGCGGCAGCTCGAGCCAGGGGTGAGGTGGGCGCTGCTGCGAGGGTGGTGGGGGTGGGGGAGGATCGGGGTGTGACCACTCCTATGGATCAGAACCTGTTCGGCGGGCCGGCCGCGACCTACCTTCCCGAGGACGTCGAGGCTCGGGCGGCGCTCGACGCCGGGACGGATCCCTATGCCGTGGCCGCGGACCACCCGACGAGCAGCCTCGCGTGGGCCGCGCTCGCCGACCAAGCGCACGCGGAAGGGCGCACGATCGAGTCCTACGCGTTCGCCCGCGTCGGCTACCACCGTGGCCTGGATCTTCTGCGCCGCAACGGATGGAAGGGACACGGCCCGGTGCCGTGGGAGCACGAGCCCAACCGCGGCTTCCTGCGTTGCCTGCACGCGCTCGCCCAGGCGGCGACCGCGATCGGCGAGGAGGACGAGGCAACCCGCTGCACGCTGTTCCTCCGCGAGTCCTCGCCCGCGGCCGCTGACGCCCTCGAAGGTCGCTGACCGCTCTGATGTCAGACGCACCCCTCCCGACCTCGGGTACGCCCACCGTGCCCGGCCTGGTCGCACCGCAGCTCAGCGCGGACCCGGCCGCGGGGGACACCGCGGTGGGTCCTCGGGTCGCCGTCATCGGCGGCGGCATCTCGGGCGTCGCTGCGGCGCGAGTCCTGCACGATCGTGGGATCGAGGTGGTGGTCCTCGATCGCGGCCACCGCATCGGCGGGCGGATGGCGGTGCGCACGTTGCGCGACACCGGTCTGCCCTACGACGGACGCGTCGTCGACGTCGGCGCTGCCTATCTCACCGCGACCGGCGCAGCCTTCCGCACGGTGGTCGACAGCTGGGTCGACCGCGCGCTCCTGCGACCGTGGACCGACACGTTCGTGACCGCCGGGCCCGATGGCCGGGTGTCGGTGGTGACAGGTCCGTTGCGCTACGCCGCACCGCTCGGCCTCCGGTCGCTCGTGGAGGACCTCGCCGCGGATCTCCCGGTGCTCGTGCACCCTGACGCCGTCGAGGACGTCGCCAGGGTTGACGGTGGAGTGCTCGTCGACGGAGTGTCGTTCGACGCCGCTGTGCTCGCGATGCCCGGGCCGCAGGCCCTCGACCTGGTGGCTGAGGACGACCCGGTCGTCGCGGTGCTCGCATCGCAGTTCTACGACCCGACCCTGACGCTCGTCGTTGCCTATGACGGGGTCTGCTGGGAGCCCTTCGACGCCATGTTCGTCAACGGCTCGGCGCTGCTCGCCGTGGTCGTCGACGATGGTCGCAGGCGCGGCGACCTGGCGCCGGTGCTGGTCGTGCACTCGACGTCGCTGCTTGCCGCGCGCAACCTCGACGACCCGAGATCGGCAGCGCCGCAGCTGCTTGCGGCATTGACCGCCGTCGTCGGGACGACGGCGGACCCCGCGTGGTTCGACGTACGCCGCTGGTCCTTGGCCAAGCCGCGACGCACGCTGGGGGTCGACCACTGGTTCGACGGTGCGATCGGTCTGTGCGGCGACGTCTGGGGCGAGACCTCGAAGATCGAGACCGCCTGGACCTCGGGTGACGCCCTCGGTCGCGCGATGGCGGACCGCCTTCTGTCCTAGGGCCCTTGGCGCTGGTCGATGTACGGGGGTTCGGCGCTCGCGGAGGCGCAGGCCGGTATATGGGGTGGCGCTGGCGGAGGCGCGGGCCGTTGTGCGGGACGTCGCTGGCTGGTGGCTGTTGCTGCGCATGTGGCTGTGCTGCGGGCTGCTCACGACGGGTTTGGTGCGTGTCACTGAGGGTAGTCGGGTGGGCGGCGGAGATGCTCCGAATAGTGAACAGATGCTGACGTTCCCGGCTGAGGGGGAGACGGCGTGGGACCTGCGGGTTAAATTTGACGGACCCGCGAGAGGTCGACGCAGATCGCTCGTGCCGGGTCGAGGAGGTTGGTGCATGACGAGCACCGGATGGACTGCCGAGGATCTGATCACACGGTTCGACGACGTACGTCGCCACACGGAGGGCCTGGCGGCGCCGCTGTCGCCTGAGGACCAGACGGTGCAGTCGATGCCTGACGTGTCGCCGACCAAGTGGCACCGCGCCCACGTGACCTGGTTCTTCGAGACGTTCGTGCTGGCCGGCAACGAGCAGGGGTTTGCGCCGTTCCAGGATGCCTACTGGTTCCTCTTCAACAGCTACTACGAGTCGCTCGGCCCTCGATACGCCCGTGCCGACCGGGGTCTCGTCAGCCGACCCGGTGCGCACGAGGTCGGTGCCTATCGCGGCAACGTCGACGCTCGAGTGCGCGACCTCATCTCTGGCATCGACGATGGCACGCTCGAGAAGCTGACTCCGGTGATCGAGCTTGGTTTCCATCACGAGCAGCAGCACCAAGAGCTCTTGCTCATGGACATCAAGCACGTGCTGTCGCGCAACCCGACGCAACCGGTGTATTCCGGAAAGCATTCTGCTGTCAGTGGTTCCGGGCCCCTCGGCTGGGTGGACGTCGAGGGTGGACTCGTCGAGGTGGGGCACGAGGGCGATGGGTTCTCCTTCGACAACGAGGCGCCGCGGCACCGGATCTGGCTCGAGCCGTATCGGCTGGCGGATCGCCTGACGACGAACGGCGAGTGGCTGGAGTTCATGTCCGACAACGGATACGGGCGCCACGAGCATTGGCTGTCCGACGGGTGGGCGAAGGTCACGACCGACGGCTGGCGGGCGCCGCTCTACTGGCTGGAGCTCGACGGTGTGTGGTTCGAGCACACCCTGCACGGAACGTTCCCGGTGGATCCCGAGCTCCCGGTGAGCCACGTGAGCTTCTACGAGGCTGCGGCCTTCGCCGCGTGGTCGGG
>JANXWJ010000047.1 GCA_025351185.1 Candidatus Nanopelagicales bacterium | reverse complement strand
CCTCCTGCGGCCATCCGAGAGTCGAGAGCTCCGTGCCGCGCGCGGCACGGAGCTCTCGACTCTCGGATGGCCGCAGGAGGCTGCACTGCGGATGCTCCAGAACAACCTCGATCCCGAGGTGGCGGAGCACCCCGACAAGCTGGTCGTCTACGGCGGCACCGGCAAGGCCGCGCGCGACTGGGCATCGTTCGACGCGCTGCAGCGCACGCTGCGCACCCTCAAGGGCGACGAGACGATGCTCGTGCAGAGCGGGCGCCCCGTAGGTGTCTTCACGACCCACGAGTGGGCCCCCCGCGTTCTCATCGCCAACTCCAACCTCGTCGGCGACTGGGCCAACTGGGAGGAGTTCCGGCGCCTCGAGCACCTCGGTCTCACGATGTACGGCCAGATGACGGCCGGCTCGTGGATCTACATCGGCACCCAGGGCATCCTGCAGGGCACCTACGAGACGTTCGCCGCCGTGGCGCAGCAGCACTTCAACGGGACGCTGGCCGGCACGATCACGCTGACCGCAGGTGTCGGTGGCATGGGCGGCGCTCAGCCGCTCGCAGTCACGATGAACGACGGTGTCGCGATCTGCATCGACTGCGACCAGTCGCGCATCACGCGACGCATCGAGCACCGCTATCTCGACGTCGAAGCCACGAGCATCGACCATGCGTTGCAGCTCGCTGTCGAGGCGCGCGACGCGCACAAGGGACTCTCGATCGGTCTGCTCGGCAACGCCGCAGAGATCGTGCCGCAACTGCTCGCGATGGATGCCCCCATCGACATCGTGACCGACCAGACGTCGGCACACGACCCGCTGTCCTACCTGCCGATCGGCGTCGACTTCGAGGACATGGAGGCCTACGCCGCGAAGGACCCGCAGGAGTTCACGCGCCGCTCGCGCGAGGCCATGGCCGCGCATGTCGAGGCGATGGTCGGGTTCATGGACAAGGGTGCCGAGGTCTTCGACTACGGCAACTCGATCCGCGGCGAGGCGATGCTGGCTGGCTACTCCCGCGCGTTCGACTTCCCCGGCTTCGTGCCGGCGTACATCCGCCCGCTGTTCTGCGAGGGCAAGGGACCGTTCCGCTGGGCGGCGTTGTCGGGCGACCCAGCCGACATCGCGGCCACCGACCGCGCGATGCTCGAGATGTTCCCCGACAACGCCAACCTGCAGCGCTGGATCCCGATGGCGCAGGAGCGCGTGCACTACCAGGGCCTGCCGGCGCGCATCTGCTGGCTCGGCTACGGCGAGCGCCACCTCGCGGGCCTGCGCTTCAACGACATGGTGGCCAGCGGCGAGCTCAAGGCACCGATCGTGATCGGACGCGATCACCTCGACTGCGGGTCGGTCGCCTCGCCGTATCGCGAGACCGAGGCGATGGCTGACGGGTCCGACGCGATCGCCGACTGGCCCCTGCTCAACGCGATGGTCAACGTCGCCTCCGGTGCGTCGTGGGTGTCCATCCACCACGGTGGCGGCGTCGGCATGGGACGCTCTATCCACGCGGGTCAGGTCGCCGTCGCCGACGGCACCAAGCTCGCGGGGGAGAAGCTGCTGCGCGTGCTCACCAATGACCCGGGGATGGGCGTGATCCGCCACGTCGACGCGGGCTACGACATCGCCGTCGACGTCGCCGACGAGCGCGGCGTACGTATCCCCATGCGAGAGAACGGCTGACGCGCTTGATGCTGGCCCCGGGCACTCGGACCGGAAGTGTGCTCGTCGACAACATCGGCGAGCTCGTCACCAACGACCCCACCGTGGGAGAGGGGGCGATCGGGCTCGTCCGCGATGGCGCCCTGCTCGTCCGCGACGGTGAGGTGATCTATGCGGGCCCGCGCTCCGGCCTGCCCGCAGGTGAGGCCAACGGCCGCATCGATGCGGCGGGTGCCGCGGTGATCCCTGGATTCGTCGACAGCCACGGGCACCTGGCGTTCGCCGGAGACCGCGCGGCGGAGTTCGCGGCGCGCATGGCGGGGGAGCACTACACCGCCGGCGGCATCGCCTCGACGGTGACGGCGACCCGCGCCGCCTCCGACGATCAGCTCGCCTCCAGCGTCGCGCGCCTGGTGCGCGAAGCAGCACTCAGCGGGACGACCACGCACGAGTGCAAGTCCGGCTACGGCCTCAGCCTCGCCGACGAGGTGCGGTCGTTGCAGGCGGCAGCCAAGCACGTCGAGGAGGTTACCTTCCTCGGCGCCCACGTGGTGCCGGAGGACTACTCCGACAAGGTCGACGACTACGTCGCACTGGTGACGGGTCCGATGCTCGATGCGTGTGCCCCGATCGCCACCTGGATCGACGTGTTCTGCGACCGCGGCGCCTTCGACGGTGATCAGGCGCGCGAGATCCTGCGTGCGGGGATCGCGCGGGGTCTCAAGCCGCGCATCCACGCCAACCAGCTGCAGCACGGCCCGGGCGTGCAGATCGCGGTCGAGCTCGGTGCTGCGTCGGCCGACCACTGCACACATCTCGACGACGCCGACATCGAGGCGCTCGCCTCGAGCGACACGGTTGCCACACTGCTTCCGGGTGCGGAGTTCTCGACCCGCGCGCAGTATCCCGACGCACGCCGGATGCTCGATGCCGGTGTCACAGTCGCGATCGCGGCCGACTGCAACCCCGGGTCGTCCTACACCACCAACATCCCGTTCTGCATGGCGATCGCCGTGCGAGACATGCGAATGACGCCAGCGGAGGCGCTGTGGTCGGCGACCGAGGGTGGCGCGCGGGCGCTGCGCCGCACAGATGTGGGTCACCTCAGGCCGGGAGCACGTGGTGACTTCGTGCTGCTCGACGCACCGTCCTACCTGCACCTGACCTACCGCCCTGGCGTGCCGCTCGTCCGCTCGGTGTTCCGCGCCGGGGCGCGCGTGCGCTGACCGGCCCCAGCACTCGTCGTACACCGGACCACTGCAATGCCCCGAGGAGCCTTCCATGTCCGACACAGTCGTCCGCCTCGACGATCACGGCGTCACGCTCGACGACGTCATCGCTGTCGCACGGGGCAACGCCCGGGTGCAGCTCACGGACAACGCGCTGGCGGGGATGGCCGTGACGCGCGCCCGCATCGAGGAGTACGCCGCGGCGGCCGAGCCGAAGTACGGCATCTCCACCGGCTTTGGAGCACTGGCGACCCGGCACATCTCACCTGAGCTGCGAGCACAGCTGCAGCGCTCGCTGATCCGATCGCACGCAGCCGGGATGGGCGCACCGGTCGAGCGCGAGGTCGTCCGGGCGCTGATGTTCCTGCGCCTCAAGACTCTCGCGTCGGGGCGCACCGGCATCCGCCCGGTCGTGGGCGAGACCATGGCAGCCCTGCTCAACGCGGGCATCACCCCGGTCGTACGAGAGTTCGGGTCACTCGGGTGCAGCGGTGACCTCGCGCCGCTGTCGCACTGCGCGCTCGTGCTCATGGGCGAGGGGCATGCGACCGGGCCCGACGGCGTCGAGTCGGAGTCGGCTCCGCTGCTCGCTGCAGCGGGAATCGAGCCCGTCGTGCTCGAGGCCAAGGAGGGACTCGCCCTGATCAACGGCACCGACGGCATGCTCGGCATGCTCGCGATGGCGATCGCCGACCTCGAGCAGCTGTGCGACGTCGCCGACGTCACCGGCGCGATGAGCGTCGAGGCGCTGCTCGGCACCGACCGGGTTTTCCTCCCCGAGCTGCACGAGCCGCTTCGCCCTCACCCGGGCCAGACGCGAAGCGCCGCGCGCATGCTGGCGGCGCTCGCCGGATCGCCCATCGTGGCCTCGCACCTCGTTGACGACACCCGCGTGCAGGACGCCTACTCGCTGCGCTGCGCGCCGCAGGTCGCAGGTGGTGTGCGCGACACGATCACACACGCTCGTCTGGTCGCGACCCGTGAGCTCGCGGCAGCCGTCGACAACCCGGTCGTGCTCCCCGACGGTCGCGTCGAGTCCAACGGCAACTTCCACGGCGCACCGGTGGCCTACGTGCTGGACTTCCTCGCGATCGTGTCCGCCGACCTCGGGTCGATCTCGGAACGGCGTACCGACCGGCTGCTCGACAAGGCGCGCAACCACGGGCTGCCGCCGTTCCTCGCCGACGACCCTGGTGTCGACAGCGGCCTGATGATCGCGCAGTACACCCAGGCGGCTCTCGTGTCGGAGAACAAGCGACTAGCCGTACCGGCCTCCGTCGACTCGATCCCGAGCTCGGCGATGCAGGAGGACCACGTGTCGATGGGCTGGTCGGCTGCGCGCAAGCTGCGCCTGTCGGTCGACAACCTGCGCCGCGTCCTCGCGATCGAGCTCGTCGCCGCCGCGCGCGGCATCGACCTGCGCGCCCCGCTCGAGCCGGCCCCTGCGACCGGCGCCGTCGTACGCGCACTGCGCCAGACAGTCCCCGGCCCCGGCCCCGACCGCTACCTCGCCCCCGAGCTCGCCCTCGCCGAGCAGTTCCTCCACGACGGCGGCATCGAGCGAGCCCTCACCGAAGCCAGCATCGCCCTCCCCTGACCCGAGAACCCGTTGATGTGTAACCAGGACCGGCCATAGCCCGTCGTGGTTACACATCAACGTTATTTGGACTCGCGCCAGACTCGTTCGAAGGTGAGGCACCAGGCGTACGGGGCGATGAGCGGGTGGATCGCGCTGGGCCCTCAGGTGCCGGCGGCGTACGGCTTGACCGGCGGCGGGTCCTCGAGGAGCTGGGCGGAGCGCGGCCAGAGGCTCTCGATGCCCTCGGCGGTCGTGAACAGCGTGTGGTCACCGCGCATCGCATCGAGGATGAGGCGTTCGTGGGCCCAGAGCACGTCTGCGGCGCGGTTGGTGTCCTGGGTGGAGAACTGCATGCTGAGCTCCTCGAGTTTCATGCCCGGTCCCGGGGCTTGCCGTAGAACGACAGCGACACCTTCGAGGCGTCGGCGAGGTCGAGGGTCAGGTGGTCGGGGCTGGCTGACCCGACGCCGGAGTTGGCCGGGAACATCGTGCGCGGTGCCTCGCGCAACGCGATGGAGATGATGCGAGCACCGTCGGCCATCCGTTTGCCCGTACGAAGGAAGAATGGCGCCGGCGCCGCCGTCGTACGCGTCGTTCTCGTCGGGATGATGGGCTCGGGGCAAGACGACCGTGGGGCGTGCCCTCGCCGAGCTCACCGGCTGGCCGAACGTCGACAACGACACGATGGTCGCCGAGCTGTCCGGCACCCGGACCGACCAGCTGCAGGCGACGCACGGCGGCGACGCCTTGCACGTTCTCGAGGCCGTGGTCGTCGATCGCATCCTCGCGATGGACGCGCCGCTCGTCGCCGGGATCCCCGGCAGCGCCATCGCCTCGCAAGCCCTCCGCGACCACCTCCGGGCCGGGGGACATGTCGTGTGGCTGCGTGCGCGCCTCGACACCCTCGCAGCCCGGATCGGTGACGGCAGCTCGCGACCCTTCTTCGCCGGGCATGACGTCGCGACGACCCTGGCGCTGCTCTATGCCGGCTGTGACCGCTGTACGCCGCGGTCGCGCACCAGATCGTCGACGTCGACGATCTGACACCGCAGCAGGTCGCTCAGTGCATCCTCGATGCGCTCCCACGTCGCGACCCGGCGACCCACCGGAGCTGACACGCACGACGCACGACGTCTCCGTCACGTTCCGTGTGGGAGCGACAGCTGGAAACTCACTCTCCGACACCGGGTTGCTCCATCGGGTGAGCCGTCCGGGTTACACCCCCTATCTGGGGCTGCCGTTCGCGTGATGACGCATCTACCGTGCGCTGCATGGAGGTCTCCCAGGCGTCGAGCGAGTCGGTGGGATACGTCCTGCCCGACGGCACGCGGATCTGGCTCATCGACAAGCGGCTCTACCACCGGGTCGACGGCCCGGCTGTCGTCCATCCCGACGGCAGCCAGGAGTGGTGGCACCTCGGCTGGCTGCATCGTGACGACGGCCCCGCCATCATCGGCCCGGACGCCCGACTCGAGTGGTGGCACCACGGTCGCCCGATGTGGTCCGACGGGGAGCGCGTCTCGCCCGGACTCATCCGCCACGACGACTACGGCTGCCTCGGCACCGGCAGCCCGACCTCGCACATCCCGCGTCGGCAGGCGGTCGACCTGCGCGAGCTCCGGCTCGTCGAGCGCCCTGATCTCGTGGCCCAGCCCCGTGACATCGACCTGAGCGAACCCGTCCGTCGCGCGGGCGGCAAGCGGGGCAGCCGCCTGGCCTGACCCGGCGGCAGGCGAGCACTGCTCTGCGGCGCACTCGCCGCGGGCCGCCAGCGCCGCACGAGCAGTCCGCGTACGACGGGTCGTGGCCCGCGTGCGGCGGGCCGGTCGCACCGCGTCCGTGTGAGAGAATCCGAGGCACCCACAGCCAAGGTTCGGAGCATACGGTCATGCAGTCACCCGCGGCCCTCCGGGCGACGGCAGCCCCCGCTGTGGCGGCGCCTGCGACCGGTGGCACCGAGGTCGTGCGCCATGACATCCAGGCGCTGCGAGCACTTGCCGTGGCGAGCGTGGTGCTGTTCCACCTGTGGCCGCAACGGCTTCCCGGTGGCTACGTCGGCGTCGACGTCTTCTTCGTCATCAGCGGCTATCTCATCACCGGCCACCTGCTCCGGGAGATCGACCGCACGGGGTCGATCCAGCTGCCGAGGTTCTGGGCCAAGCGGGCCAAGCGCCTGCTGCCGGCCTCGCTGACGGTGCTCCTCATCACGGCCGTCGCGACGATCCTCATCGTGCCGGCGAGCCGCTGGCCGCAGTTCCTCGGTGAGACGATCGCGTCGACCTGGTACGTCGAGAACTGGGCACTGGCCAGCAAGGCCGTGGACTATCTCGCGGCCGATGCCCCACCGTCGCCCATGCAGCACTTCTGGTCGCTGAGCGTCGAGGAGCAGTTCTACATCGCCACCCCGATCCTGCTGGTGATGGTCGTTCTCCTCGCGGCCAGGTTCGGCGCGACGTGGCGTCGCCCGGTGGTGCTGGCGCTCGGTGCCGTCACGCTGGGCAGCTTCGTCTACGGCGTGTGGCTCACCGCCACGTCGGCCCCGACCGCGTACTTCTCCACCTTCACCCGCGCGTGGGAGTTCGCCTGCGGTGCCCTGGTGGCCCTCGTGCCGGGGATGCCGCGCGGACGTTCGACGAGAGTCTTCGCTTGGTCCGGCATCGCGGTCGTGGTCGCCACCTGCCTGCTCTACACGCCTCGGATGGCGTTCCCCGGCTATGCCGCGGCGCTGCCGGTGCTGGCGACCGCCCTCGTCATCCTGGCGCGTGACGTCCACGGTCGCGGCTCCGTCGGGCAGGTGGGCGCTCTCGCCGTGCCCGCGTTCCTGGGGCGGACGTCGTACTCGATCTACCTCTGGCACTGGCCGCTGATCGTCCTGGTGCCTTTCGCGACCGGGGTCGCACTCGGCGGCCGCACGAAGTTCCTCATCATCGCGGTGAGTCTCCTGCTCGCCTACGGCCTGACCCGGTTCGTGGAGGAGCCGGTGCGCTTCTCGCCACGCCTGCTCGGCGGCTCGAGGTCACCGCGAGCGGTGGGCGCAGTGTCGGCCGTCGCGATGATCCTGGTGACCGCGGTCGCCGGCTATGGCCTCTCGGTGCAGTCGCGCCGGGCCGACGACCTCGCCAAGGTCGTGACCGCGGTGATCGACTCCCGACCGTCGTGCCTCGGCGCGGCGGCCATGTCGCCCCATGCCGTCGGCTGCCCGGACCCGGCGCTGGCCGATGTGCTGGTCCCCGATCCGTCGATCGCCGCCCAGGACGACGGAAACCGTTCCGACTGCTGGTCGGGCATCTCCGAGTCGGTGCTGCGCGTGTGCAGCCTGGGCCCGAAGTCGGGCTACACCAAGACGCTCATCGCAGTCGGCGACTCGCACAACAACGCGCTGCTGGCGGCCTATGAGTCGATCGCGCGGGACCGCAACTGGCGGATCGATGTCGCCGGCCACAACGGCTGCTACTGGACCACGGGTCATCAGGTCAAGGCCACCGATGCCCTCACCGCGGCGTGTGCCACCTGGGTTGCGAACGTCGTCAGCTATCTCAACGCACACCCCGGCTACGACGCCGTCTTGACGACCTACGGCTTCGGTCGGAACTCGGTCGCCGCCGACCCTGGGAGCACCGTGCACGACACGACGGTGCGGCGGATCCGGGAGGCGTGGGCGCCCGTCATCGCCCGCGGCACCCCCGTGCTCGCCATCAACGACGTGCCGCGGATGCCGCCGGACATCGCCGCCTGCGTGGAGCGATACCGGCTCGATGCCGTGACCGCGTGCGCATCACCGCGCGCGACGGCGCTCGCCGACTTCAACGGGCTCGCACCGGCAGTCGCTGCCACACCCGGGTCGAGCCTGATCGACCTGACCGACTATTTCTGCGACGCGAAGTCCTGCCTGTCGGTGATCGGGCACGTCGTCGCCTACCGCGACCGAGACCACATCAACGCGACGTTCGCGCGGACGCTCGGCCCGATGCTGGGCACGGCGATCGCCAGTCACCTCGGTCGATAGCGGCTGTCGCTGCCAACTCGCGCCCGTGCGGTTAGGCCTTGATCTTCGCGTTCGTCGGGTCATAGAGCGGCCGCAGCGATGCTGTGCACGGCCACTGGCAGTCGGCGATCTCGACCGTCCAGTCACCTGCCTCGAGCCAGGCTGCGTCGATCGCGACGTCGGCTTCGATCATCGCCAGCCCCACCGCGGCGCCGAGGGTATGGCCGTAGGACGCCGCGCGGATGTAGCCCACCGGCACTCCGTCGCGACGGATGACCTCCGCGTGGACGAGCAGCGGCTCCGGGTCGCCCACCAGGATCTGCACGAGCCGCTTGCGCAACGGCCCCTGAGCCTTCTTCGCGAGCACCGCCTCACGACCGAGGAAGCCTCCTGGCTTGTCCAGAGCCACGGCAAATCCGAGCCCGGCTTCGAGCACCGAGTCGGTGTTGTCGATGTCGTGGCCGTAGTCGCGATAGCCCTTCTCCATCCGCAGGCTCGCGAGCGCCTTCGTGCCCGCGTGCCGAAGGCCGTACGCCGGCCCGGCCGCGGCGATGCGGTCGTAGACGTGCACCGCCTGCTCCGAGGGGACGTAGAGCTCGTAGCCGAGCTCGCCGAGGTAGGTGATCCGGATGCACAGCACGCGCGCGAACCCGAGGTCGATCTCGCGCGCGCTGCGGAACGGGAACGCCTCGTTGGACAGGTCGGCGGTGGTGAGTGACTGCAGCAGCTCGCGTGACTTCGGGCCCTGGATGTTGATCTGCGCGTACGCGCCCGTGACGTCGGTGACGAAGGCGTGGTGCCCCTCGAAGTGCCGCCTCAGGTGCGTCTCGACGTGACGGTGCGCCGCGTCGGAGGCGACGACCCAGTACCTCTCGTCGTCGAGCTTGGTCACGGTGAGGTCGGCCTCGAGCTTGCCCAGCGCGTTGAGCCACTGGGTGTAGGTGATGACGCCCGGCTCGCCGTCGACGTCGTTCGCCGAGATCCAGTTGAGCCGGTCGCCGGCGTCCTTCCCCTGCACGAGGAACTTCGCCATGAACGACATGTCCATGACGATCACGTCGTTGCGTGCGGCGTGGTGCTCGGCGGCCCAGTGCGGGAACCAGTCCGGACGGCCCCAGGTCAGCTCGCCCTGCACCGGCGCGCTGCCGTCGGGGGAGTACCACCCCGGGTTCTCCCAGCCGCTCACGTCGCGGAAGAACGCACCCTGCGCCTCGAGGCGGTGGTGGATCGGCGACAGCTTGGCGCCGCGCGCGGTCTCCATGGACTTGTCGGGGTAGTGGCAGGCGTAGACGCGACCGAGGCTCTCGACCGTGCGCGTCGCGCGGTACTCCGGGTTGCGCTGGTAGGTGTGGAGGCGGTCGATGTTGAAGCCGGTGATGTCGACGTCGGCGTGCCCGGTCGTGATCCAGTGAGCGAGGGCGCGACCCATGCCGCCGCCGGTGAGGATGCCGATCGAGTTGAGGCCCGCAGCGACGAAGTAGTTGCGCAGCTCGGGTGCCTCGCCGACCACCGGCTGCAGGTCGGCGGTGAAGCTCTCGGGGCCGCAGAAGAACTTCCGCACTCCGACCTCGGCGGAGACGGGCACGCGGCTCATGGCGGCCTCGACGTAGGGACCCATGCGGTCCCAGTCGGGCGGGAGCTCGCCGAAGGAGAAGTCCTCGGGGATGCGGCCGACGTTCCACGGTGCGCACACCGACTCGAAGAGGCCGACCATGAGGCCGCCGCCCTCCTCACGCAGGTAGGTGAAGTTGCGCGGGTCCTCGAGCACCGGGAAGGACTTGTCGATCCCCTCGAACTCCTCGGTGATGAGGTAGTAGTGCTCGGCGGCCTGGAGCGGGATATTGACACCTGCCTGCTCGCCGAGCTGACGGGCCCACATGCCGGCGCAGTTGACGACGTACTCAGCCTCGATGTCGCCGTACGGCGTCGTCACTCCGGTCACCGCGCCGCCGGCCTTCGTGATGCCGGTGACCGCAACGCCTTCGATGATCGTGGCGCCCTTCATCCGAGCGCCCTTCGACAGCGCCATCGTCACGTCGACCGGGTTGGCGCGACCGTCGTCGGCGACGTAGAAGCCAGCGAGCACGTCGTCGACGCGGGCGAGCGGGAAGAGGTCGAGCACCTCCTTCGCCGAGATCTCCTGCACGTCGACCCCGCAGTAGCGGTTGAACGCGGAGACGCGGCGAT
>JANXWJ010000065.1 GCA_025351185.1 Candidatus Nanopelagicales bacterium | reverse complement strand
CCGTTCTATCGACTGCGCTGTCACTGAACTTGACACCGACGCTGGGCACAACAGTACCCCACGGCGGACATATTCCCGAACTGTGCGTGAACAGCAAGGTCCGCGAGACTCCCCCACTGCCGGGCGGGCAAGCCTCGGACCTGCACCGGGACCCGTACGCCGTTCTTCCTGGCCAGCAGCCGGGCAGTCGGCCGGCGCCTGGCGGCCCCCGCCCACCTGCGCCCGGGCCGGGTGGGTACGGTCCCTGCACCACCCGCTCCCAGGAGATGCCATGACCGCGCAAGGCCCCCCTGCACCTGAGGACCACAGCCCTGCCGACCTCGTGATCAACGCGGCCGTCTACCGCGGCGATGCCGCGCGCGGCTGGTCGCGCTCGATCGCCGTACGCGGCGAGCGGATCGTCGCGGTGGGCACCCCGGCTGAGACCGCTGTACTCGTCGGACCGCGCACGCGCGTGATCGATGCGCCCGACAAGGTCGTGCTCCCGGGTTTCCAGGACTCGCACATCCACGCGCCGTTCGCCGGGCGCAACCGCCTGCACCTGTTCCTCAACGACCTCTCCGGTCGCGACACCTACCTCACCGCCATCAAGGACTACGCCGAGGCCAACCCCGGCCAGCCCTGGATCATCGGCGGCGGCTGGGCGATGGAGCACTTCCCCGGCGGCACCCCGGACAAGGCCGACCTCGACGCGATCGTTCCCGACCGGCCGGTCTTCCTGTTCAACCGCGACGTCCACGGCGCCTGGGTCAACAGCGCCGCGCTCGCGATCGCCGGCATCGACGCCTCCACGCCCGACCCGGTCGACGGCCGCTACGAGCGCGACGCCGACGGCAACCCCACCGGCACCTTGCACGAGGGCGCGGCGTACTCCTTCAACGACAACGTCGTCCCGCTGCCCGACCTCACGGAGTGGCGCGCGGCGATCCTGCACGCGCAGACCTACCTGCACACGCTCGGCATCACCGGCTGGCAGGACGCATGGGTCACGCCCGCGACGCTGGAGGCCTACTCCTCGCTCGCCGCCGAGGATGCGCTCACCGCCCGAGTCGTCGGCGCACTGTGGTGGGACCGGCACCGCGGCCTCGAGCAGATCCCCGACCTCGTCGAGCAGCGCGAGCGAGCCACCGGCGGCCGCTTCTTCCCGACGGCGGTCAAGATCATGACCGACGGCGTGCTCGAGAACTACACGGGCGCGCTGCTTGAGCCCTACTGCGACGGCTGCGGCGGCCACACCGACAACACCGGCCTGCAGTTCATCGATCGCGACCTGCTGTGCGCCGCGGTCACCGAGCTCACGCGCCTCGGGTTCCAGGTGCACATGCACACGATCGGTGACCGCGCGGTACGCAACGCGCTCGACGCGATCGAGGCAGCGCGCGACGCCCACGGACCGCACGACCTGCGCCACCACATCGCGCACCTGCAGATCGTGCAGCCCGAGGACATCCCGCGATTCCGGGCGCTCGACGCGGTCGCCAACTGCCAGACCCTCTGGGCGCAGAGCGACCCGCAGATGACCGAGCTCACGCTGCCGTTCCTCGGGCAGGAGCGGGTCGACCTGATGTACCCGTTCGGTGACCTCGCGCGCGCCGGCACCGTGCTCGCGATGGGCAGCGACTGGTCGGTGAGCACCGCGAACCCCCTGCTGCAGATGGAGGTCGCGGTGACGCGCGTCGGCCCCGAGCACCGCGACTACCCACCGTTCCTCCCCGCGCAGGCGATCTCGCTGGCAGACGCGGTGGCGGGATTCACGAGCGGGACGGCGTATGTCAACCACGACGAGCACGACGCCGGGTCGCTCGAGGTCGGCAAGCGCGCCGACCTCGTGGTGCTCGACCGCAACATCTTCGACACCGGCAACATCGGCGATGCGACCGTGCAGCTCACCGTCAGCAACGGCACGGTCGTCCACGACCTCCTCGCCTGACCCCGTCGTACGTCTCGCGCTGCCCGAGCCTGCTCGCGCCTCGCGCCTCGCGCCTCGCGCCTCATCGCCTCAGGCTTTGGCGCATCCGCAGCGTGCTTGTCGAGGCCTCGCGAGGAGACGCTGATGCCGGCTCGTACGACGCATCTGAGGGCTGTCACCGCCGGTGAAGACGGATGTGCGGATGTGAGGATGTCGACGGCAACATCCGTGACGGTCTCGGAGGTACGGTCTAGCGTTCGCGCGGTCGGGCACGGCACCTGTCTCGGGTAGGGGTTTCGCATGACATTTCTTCTCTCCATCGGCACCCGCAAGGGTCTCTTCCTCGCGCGCAGCGACGACCGCGTCAGCTGGACGATCGAGGGTCCGCATTTCCTCGCGCAGGAGATCGCGTCGGTCGCCATCGACACGAGACGCAGCCCAGCCCGCCTCCTGGTCGGGGTGCAGAACATGCACTTCGGGCCGACCGTCGCCTGGTCCGACGACCTCGGCGCCACGTGGACCGAGCCCGAGCACGGTGCGATCACGTTCCCCGACGACACCGAAGCCGCGTTGGCACGCGTGTGGCAGCTGCACCCCGACACCCCCGAGCGTCCCGACGTCGTGTGGGCCGGCTGCGAGCCGACCTCCTTGTGGCGCAGCGACGACGGCGGCGACACGTTCGAGCTCGTCCGTGGACTCTGGGACCACCCGCACCGCAAGGACTGGGCGCCCGGCTTCGGTGGCGCTGCCGTGCACACGGTGCTCCCCCACCCGAGCACCGACGAGGTGCTCGTCGCGATGAGCACCGGCGGTGTCTACTCCAGCCCCGACGGCGCCACCGACTGGGCGCCGCGCAACAAAGGCATCTCGGCGTACTTCTTCCCCGACCCATACCCGGAGTTCGGCCAGTGCGTGCACAAGGTCGTCGCCGACGCCGCCGGCCCCGACACGCTCTACGCGCAGAACCACGGCGGCGTCTACCGCAGCGACGACCGCGGCCTGCAGTGGACCTCGATCGCTGACGGGCTGCCGAGCGACTTCGGCTTCATCGCGCTCGCCTCGCCGCACACGCCCGGCACCGCGTGGGTCATGCCGCTCGAGGCCGACGCGGCCCGCGTCCCCCCGGGTGGCCACCTGCGCCTGTACCGCACGCGCGACGGCGGTCGCACGTGGCAGGAGAACTCCTCCGGCCTGCCCGACGGCGTCTGGACCGTCGCGCTGCGCGACGCCGCGTGCGTCGACACGGCCGAGTCGACGGGCGTCTACTTCGGCACCCGCGACGGCACGGTGTTCGCCAGCGCTGACGAGGGCGAGACCTTCGTGACCGTCGCCGAGCACCTGCCCGACGTCCTGTCCGTGCGCGCCGCGCTGCTTCCGTGACGGAGCCGCCGGGCGGCTCTCCCGGCGCGTCGGGCCCCGGTGCCGTCGTCGTACGACTCCCCGGGCCGTTGCGCGACCTCGTCGGCGGGCGGCGTGAGCTGTCGGTGTCGCCTGCGCCGGCCACTGTCGACGCCTTGCTCGACACCCTGAGCGTCGAGCACCCCGTGCTCGTCCGCCGGATCCGCGACGAGACCGGCACCGTGCGCCAGTTCGTCAACATCTACGTCGGCGATGACGACATCCGCCACGGCGAGGGCCTCGCCACCCCGCTGGCCCCCGGCACCGTCGTGCACTTCCTCCCCTCGGTCGCCGGCGGCTGACTGCGGCTGACTGCGCAGGGTCGAGGCCACGAAGCAGCCGTAGGCGCACCAGACCGGTGCCGTTTCCGTGCACTGACGTCGCCCAGGCGCCGTCGAGCCGCGGATGAGAGAGGTGTCTCAGGGGGCGTACGGCGTTGCTCGACGGCGTTGTCGGACCCCTCGCCTAACCTGCGGAGTAAGGGGTCGTCCACGGCCCCCGCCGAGCCGGAGGAGGTGCCGCATGCGACTGCTGCACACGTCCGACTGGCACCTCGGCCGCTCCCTGATCAGCGCCAGCCAGCTCGACGCCCAGGCCGAGTTCCTGCGCTGGCTCCTCGACCTCGCCGTCGAGCGCCAGGTCGACGCGGTGCTGGTGTCCGGCGACATCTACGACCGAGCGGTGCCGCCGATCGACGCCGTGCGCCTGCTCGACGACACGTTCCTCGCATTCGCCTCCGCCGGGGTTCCCCTGGTGGTCGTGAGCGGCAACCATGATTCCGCCGTGCGCCTCGGCTTCGCCCGCGGTCTCGCCAAAGCGTCCGACATCCACCTGCGCACGTCGGTCGCCGACATCACCGACCCGCTGGTGCTCTGTGACGAGCATGGCGAGGTCGGGATCTACGGCATCCCGTTCCTGCTCCCCGACGCGGTCATGCACGAGCTCGGCGCCGAGCGGTCGCACAACTCCGTGCTGCGCGCAGCGACCACCCGCATCCTCACCGACGCTGCCGAGCGCGGGCTCACGCGCACGGTGGTGCTGAGCCACGCGTTCGTCGCGGGGGGCGCGGGTGCCGACTCCGAGCGCGACATCAAGGTCGGCGGCATCGGTGACGCGCACGCCCAGGTCTTCGACGGCGTCACCTACGTCGCTCTCGGCCACCTTCACCGGCCGCAGGACATCACGCTGACGGGCAGCGCCACCCGCCTGCGCTACTCCGGCTCCCCCGTCGCGTTCAGCTTCTCCGAGGCGGATGATGAGAAGTCGGTAACCATCGTCGAGCTCGACGCCGACGGCGTGAGCGACATCAGTACCGTCGCGACGCCGGTGATCCGGTCCTTGCAGGAGGTGTGCGGTCGCCTCGACGACCTGGTCGCGCGCGCAGGCACCGACCTCGCCGTCCTCGCCGGCTCCTATCTCAAGGTCGTGCTCACCGACCCGAGCCGTCCGGCGTCGCCGATGGAGCGGCTGCGGGTGCACTGGCCGCACACCCTGGTGCTCGACTTCGAACCCGACGGCGAGCGCCGCAGCGGTGCCGAGGACCTCGTGCACCTGACCCGCACCACCGATCCGGTCGAGGTGTGCGAGCTGTTCGTGCAATTCGTCGACCGCACCCCGCCGACCGACGACGAGCGCCTTGTCCTGCGCGAAGCCGTCGAGCGCGCCCAGGTCAGCGTCGAGGCGACTCTCTGATGCGCCTGCACTCGCTGAGCCTCACGGCATTCGGGCCCTACGCCGGCACGGAGACGATCGACATGGACCGGCTCACCGCGAGCGGGCTCTTCCTTCTCGAAGGCCCGACCGGGGCCGGCAAGTCGACGATCCTCGATGCGATCACCTTCGCGCTCTACGGCCAGACTGCGAGCGACGCCGCGTCGAGTGACCGCCTGCACTCGCAGTTCGCCGCGCCTGAGCTCACCCCGTCGGTGACCCTCGAGCTGAGCGTCAACGGCCAGCGGCTGCGCGTGCACCGAGTGCCGTCGCACCGGCGTCCCAAGAAGCGCGGCGAGGGATTCACCGAGGAGAAGGCGACCGTCCGCCTCAAGCGGTTCACCGACGGCTCCTGGACCCACCTCGAGCACAGCGCGCAGGAGGTCGGCGACCTGCTCAAGGACGCTATCGGGCTCTCGCGCGCGCAGTTCACCCAGGTCGTGCTGCTCCCGCAGGGCGAGTTCGCGACCTTCCTGCGCGCATCCGACGACGAGCGTCGCAAGCTCCTCACCACCATCTTCGGCACCGAGCTCTATGACGTCGTCACCCGCGAGCTCGAGCAGCGTCGCACCGAGGCGACCCGCAGACGCGACGAGGCACGCGACGACGTCGTGACGGCCGTCGCCGCTGCTGCCGAGGCGGCCGGGATCGAGGGCGACGAGGCACAGGCGCTCACGAAGCTCGCCGACGACCTGCGCTCCCCCGCACTCGACGACCTCACCGCCCGGATCGAGTCCGAGCTGGCGATCACGACGGCCGAGCGCGACGGCCGAGCGACGGAGCTGGCGATCGCCGAGACCGAGCACCTCGCTGCCCAGAGTCGCCATGACGATCTCGAGGCCTTCGGCCACGCGGTGCTCGCGCTGCTTCGCCACGACGAGTCGACCGTCGGCCACAAGGCCGACACCGAGCGACTGCGCCGGGCGCGTGCCGCCGAGCCGGTCGCGGTCCTGCTGCGCCAGCTCGACCGCGCCGACACCGAGCTCGAAGAAGCGCGGCGTGAGCTCCGCTCGGCCACCGCCGACCCGGACCTCGGTCTCGGGGCGCAGATCGATCTGGGTGCCACCGCCGACCTCGGTGGCCTCGCGCACACGTCCATCGACGTCGACCTCGTCTGCCTCACCGACCTCGCGGTCGCCGTGTACGACCTCGACCTCGACGACCCCGAGCTCCCGAGCAACGACGCCGAGACAACCGCCTCCCCCGAGGATCTCGCCGCGGTCGCGGTGCGGCTCGACCTCCTCGCCCGCGCCGACGACGACCTCGCGGTGTCGCTCGAGCCGCTCGTGGTCCTCGAGAGCGCTTGGCACACCCGTCACAACCATCAGCTGCTCCTCGACCGTGCGACCACCGACGCCGAGTCCTCCCTCGCTGGCCTCAGACGCCAGGCTGCCGAGCACCCCATGGCACTGGCTGACGCGGAGTCGGCGCTGACCGCCTCGACCACCGACGCTGCGGGCCTCGAGGCTGCGCGAGCCCGGATCGGCGCACTCGACCAGCGCGTCATCGCTGCGCTCGCGCTCGACACCCTCGAGCCGCAGCTCGCGACCGCCAGCACCTCGCTCACCGCCGCTCGGAAGGCGAGCCTCGACGCCCAGGACGACCACCTCACCCTGCTGCAGCGCCACCTCGAAGGCATCGTCTCGGTGCTCGCCGCGCAGCTCGTCGATGGCGAGCCGTGCCGGGTCTGCGGCGGCCTCGAGCACCCGGAGCCGGCGCAGGCACGCTCCGACGACGTCACCGCAGACCAGGTCGAGCGCGCTCAGCATGCACGCAAGGTCGCCGAGACGAGCTATGACGAGCTGCACGGCTCCCACGATGCGCTGCAGCGTCGTCGCGCCGAGCTGGTCGCACTCGGTGGCGACATCGACAAGCTCGAACTTCTCTCCGACCTCGAGGCAGCACACGCCGCCGTGGAGCGGGCGCAGACTGCCGCCTCGGCGCTGCCAGCACTCACCACCAGCCGTGTCGCCCTGCGCGATCGCGGCACCGCACTGAGCGCCGAGATCGCTGCCGCCTCAGGTGTTCTCGCGACCGCGCAGCTGCAATCGGCCACGGGTCGCGCTTCCCTCGACGACGACGAGCGACAGCTCGCGAGCGCCCGAGCCGGTCATGCCTCGGTCGCCGCTCGCCGTGACAACCTCCGCCGTCGTTCGTCACTGCGACGAGAGCTCGCGACCGCGACCCGCAGCGTCGCCGCCGCGCTCGCCGCGCGTGCTGCTGCCGCCCTCGAGGCCGACGCCGCCGCCCGGGCGCACAGCTTCGTCGGCGCCGACGACGTACGTTCCGCCCTCCTTCACCCCGACGACCTCAGCACCCTCGACGCGGCCGTCGCGACGTGGGTCAGCACCCGCGAGCGACTCGCGGCCGACGTCGTCCGCGACCGCTTCCCCCACCTCGGCCTCGGTGCCAGCGACCCGGCGACCCTCGCCACGATCCTCCCCGTCCGACTGCGCGACGCCGAGACCCTCCTCGAGGAGACGGCCGGAGCTCGCAGACTCGCCGACACCGCCTGCCGTCGGGCCGAGGACGCCCGCACCCGTGCCTCCCAGCGCGAGGAGCAGCTGGCCAAACGGCGACTCGACGTGCTGCTCGCAGAGGAACGCCTCGAGCACGTGCGGGCGCAGACTGCGGCGGTGGTCCGCCTCGCCGGCCTCGCCAAGGGCATGGGCGGCGAGCTGCGGATGACGCTGACGACCTATGTCCTGCGCCAGTGGTTCGAGCGCGTCGTCGAGGCGGCCAACCTGCGGCTCTCGACGATGTCGAGCGGACGCTACGAGCTCGTGCGCGTCGACGAGGCCGAGAGCAAGCGCGACCGCACCGGCCTCTCGCTCTCGGTCATCGACCGGCACTCGGGTGAGTCGCGGAGCCCGTCGTCGCTCTCCGGCGGCGAGACGTTCTACACGTCCCTGGCGCTCGCGCTCGGCCTCGCCGACGTCGTACGCGCCGAGGCCGGCGGGGTCGACCTCGACACCTTGTTCATCGACGAGGGCTTCGGGTCGCTCGACGCCGACACCCTCGACGCCGTCATGACCGTCATCGACGACCTGCGCGAGGGCGGTCGCGCAGTCGGCATCGTGAGCCACGTCGCCGACCTCAAGGACCGCATCCCCGAGCGCCTCGAGATCACCCGCCTCGACGGCCGCGGCTCGACCACCCGCGTCGTCGCCTGACCGAGCCACCCGCCACGTAAGCCGTTGATGTGTAACCAGGAGGGGGTATAGCCCGCCCTGGTTACACATCAACGGGTGGCGACGTCGCCGTAGGCTGGCGACGTGAACGAGGTGCTGGACGAGGGTCCGTTCTTCCATGGTACGAAGGCCGATCTGCGGGTCGGCGACGTCCTCACGGCCGGCTTCCGGTCCAACTACCGGCCCGAGGTCGTCATGAACCACATCTACTTCACCGTGCTGCGTGACGACGCCGGGCTCGGCGCTGAGCTCGCGACGGTGACGGCGAGCCGCGCGTCTACGCGGTCGAGCCGACAGGGTCGTTCGAGAACGACCCCCACGTCACCGACAGGAAGTTTGCCGGCAACCCGACCCCGTCCCGTCGCAGCATCGAGCCGCTGAGGATTCTCGCCGAGGTGACCGACCGGACGCGGCTGACTCCTGAAGCGCTGGCGGCCTGGCACGACCGGTTGGCGGAGCTTCGCGCCGACGTACGCGGCGAGATCATCAACTGACCCGATCGCACCCACCGCCGACCTGGGTGTCGTGGGGGCTACAGCAGGTCGGATGCACCCACAGCACCCAGGTCACCAGTGGGGTCGGCTGCTCGTCGACGTCAGCAGCTGGGCGAGGGCGCAAAGATCGAGGCATGGGCGCCGGTGCCGCGCGCGAGGTCGGTTGCGAGCCAGTGGCCGTCGATCCGCGACAGGGTCACCGCGAGGTCGCGAGGTCGCGTGACCGGGTGTGGACGGAGCACGACGGTGACAGTGCCGTCGCTGCGAGCGCGCGCTGACGCCACGGTCGGAGCCTGCGACCACTCGATCTGGGTCCCCGAGATGTAGTCCTCGCCGCAGTGCCGGTCGTCGAACCACCCCTGCTCCTGCAGGGACATCAGACGGGCCCGGAGCCTCGGCGACAACGGGCTCTCGCCCCACGGCCGCGCGCTCCAGATGTAGCCGGCGGACGGATCGGCGAGGTTGACCGGCGAGCGTCGGAAGAGCCGCAGCGCCACCGCCGACGCGCGGGCCACCTCAGCCGCCGTGACGGGCGATGCCGTCGATCCCTGCGGGGTGGGACTCGACGTCGCCGTGTCCGACGGCGGTGAGCTCGACGGCGCAAGGCTCGACGACGGCGGGGTCGACGGCGAGAGGGTCGCCGACTGCGTCGCGGTCGCACCGGGCGTACCGCTCGGCGTCGATGGCTCGGGGCCGGGAGCGGCACCGCATGCGCTGAGGACTAGGGCGAGACCGAGCAGCAGCACGCCGGGCCGGTGGGTTCCCAGCAGCCGCGGGCTGGGGCGGTACGGGTGGGGTGCGGCGGGTTGGGCAGGTGGGGGTGACGAGGCATGACGACGGCCTCCCCGGGCGGGGCGAGGACTGACCGCGAGTCCGCGGCGCCGCCCATACCCGACCTGCCGGGCCAGGTGCCCTCGTGGCGGACCTCCGAGGTCCGCGACGCACGATCTGGGCGCGTGACCCGACAGGATCCACGCTACGCCGACACCTCAGACGTCGCGCGACGCCGGAGCCGGTCGAGCGCGGCCCGTGAGGTGCCCGGCACAGACCGGCAGTGATGGCATCCGAGGGGTCTCACCGCCGCGAACAGGGGTCCGATGGTCCTAGGACCCTGCGGGCCTCGTCGCCGGTCGTACATACCCCGGCAACCGAACGCATCGGTGCTCGTCAGCCGAATGTAGGGGTCCGGAAACCTGCCGTTCACCCAGCGACGCTTCCTCGGTTTCGTTGGACAGACCTTGGACGTCCCTCACCCAATCGGCCCAGTAGGCGCACCCACGCTAAGACCGACGACAAGTGGGTGAGTGCCACCCGCCGCCAGCAGACGGCCCCGAACCGTGCTGTGACGAGCCTCCAGGGAGTGGACATGACGGCACCGGAGCCCGCTCGACCCGGTTGCGAGGAGCGCGCCGCACCACGGCGCTCACACCCCGCGACGAGCCCATCCACGACCACGACGACCCCGAGCCGCAGCGCCCGCCGGGTCGCCGGTCTACTCGCTCTCGCGGGTGTCACCGCCGGGCTCGTCGCGGCTCCGCTGAGCCCAGCAGCGGCAGTGGCCAACGTGGGCCAGGCGCTCGTCAACGACTACGGCCAGACCGACGCCGAGGTCGCTGCGGAGATCCACGCCACCGTCGAGGCCAACCCGCACGTCAAGGCGGCCATCACCGCCGCCTCGGCGGCACATACGCTCCTCGTCGCCAGGCTGACCTCGGAGTCGCGGGCCCGCGCCGCCTACCTGGCCGCGGTCCGCAGCCGGGTCACCTCGCGCATCGTGAGGACGAAGCGCACCTACGTCTACGTCCACTCCCTGCGGATGAAGGCGATCGCCGCCAGCACCGCGGCCAACGCCGCGCTCGTCAAGACGCGCGCGACCGTGACAGCCCAGGTCAAGGCGACGCACTTCCGCCCGGTCGACGGAACGTTCGCCGGGCCTGTGCAGAACTACCTCGTACCCACCCTGCCGAAGTTCTCCTTCGAGCCGCTGCAGGTGCGCATCTCCGTCTACGGCGGTCACGTCAGCAACGTCGAGGTGATCGCGCAGGCAGCGTTCGACAGCGACTCGAACTCCTACAACGTGATGTCGCTGAGCAAGCTCTGCCTCGAGGCGATGGCGGCGCACGACACGGCCAACGTCGCCGCGGTCAGCGGTGCCTCACTCTCGTCCGAAGCATTCCAGCAGTCACTCACCGCGGCGCTCGTCGCGGCCGGGTACAAGGCATAGGGCGGGACCTGACGATGAGTGCCCGTGCGGCGAGCACCCCGGCCCAGAAGCTCGTGGCCGGAGCCGTAGGACTGAGCGCGGTGGCCACCTCGTTCGGCGGTCTCGTCGTCGCGGTCGCGCCGACCGCAGACGCAGCCGTCTCGCCGACCGCACCCGCGGTCACCCCCGAGCAGGACGTCAACAACGACTGGGGCCAGACCGCCGCTCAGGTGCAGGAGGAGATCAACCTCGTCGTCGACGCCGACCCGACGGTCGTCGCGGTGCGCACCCGCTATCTGCACGCGCTGTCGTCCTACGCCAGCCTCAAGCGACAGCAGCGGGTCGCCCTGATCGCCAACCAGGCTGCCCGCAAGACGGCCACGAAAGTCGACGACGCACGCACCATCAAGATCTACAACATCGTCTCGGGCCGGGTCTTCAACGCTGCCCGCGAGGTCGTCGCATCGCAGCTCGCGATGGTCAAGGTCGTCAACGCGGTCACAGCGCGGGTCAGGGGACTGCACTACGTCCAGGCGCCTTACGTCGCGCTCCCCACGACTCCGCTCGGCCTCACCGCTGTCGGCTCGTCCGGCCAGGTCATCCTGACGTGGTCCGCGGTCGCGGGAGCGACCGGTTACCAGGTCTACCGCGACGGTGTCCGCCTCGCGACGACGATCAACCCGACCTTCCTCGACACCGGTCTCGACAACGGGATCCCTTACGGCTACACCGTGCTGGCGACCAACATCGCCGGCTGGTCGGCGCTCACGGCCGAGGTCATCGGCATCCCGTCGGTCATCGCACCGGGTGTCCCGACCGGAGTGGTCGCAACTCCCGGTGACGCGCAGGTCTCGCTGACCTGGACGGCCACGCCGTCCGCGACGAGCTACAAGGTCTACCGCGACGGGCTCCTCGTCGGCGCGGTCGCGACGCCGTCGTTCCTGAGCGCCGGACTCACCAACGCGACGACCTATCTCTTCACCGTCGTCGCGCTCAACGGCACGGCGGCCTCGACTCCGTCGACCGCCGTCTCCGCCGTGCCGGTCGCGACGGCACCGCTCGCGCCGACCAACCTGGTCGCCACGCCGGGCGATGCGAAGGTCACACTCACCTGGGCGGCCTCGGCCGGAGCCACGAAGTACGACGTGCTCCGCGCCGGCATCAAGATCGCGACCGTCACGACGCCGACCTACCTCGACAGCACCGTCACGAACGGCACGACCTACAGCTACACCGTGATCGCCTACAAGGTGAACTCGCTGGCCTCTCCCGCATCCGGTGCCGCGTCGACCACCCCTGTCGCACCGCCGCTGCCCACCCCGACCGGCCTCGTCGCGACCCCCGGTGACGCGACCGTGTCACTCACCTGGGGCAGCGTCTCGGGCGCCACCAGCTATGACCTCTACCGCGGCGGCACGTTCCTCGTCAACGTCGCCACGCCGGGGTACACCGACAACGCGGTCGTCAACAACACGGCCTACAGCTACAGCGTGATCGCCAAGTCGGCGGCTTCGGTCTCCGCCGCCAGCATGGCGGTCAGCGCGACCCCGCAACCGGCGGCAACCGGTGCACCCACCGGACTCTCGGCCTCGGCCGACAACGCGACGGTCTCGCTCTCGTGGACCGTCGTGCCCGGTGCGACGAGCTACAAGGTCTATCGCAACGGTGCACTGCTGATCGGGGTCGCCAGCAACGCCTACACCGACAACGCGGTCACCAACGACCTCACCTACACCTACTCCGTCACGGCGATGAACGGCACGACCGAGTCGGCACACTCGGCGACGGTCTCCGCGTCACCGTTCGTGCTGACCCCGGCGCAGCCCGCCGGTCTCGTGGCGGCTCCCGGGGACGCGCAGGTGTCGCTCTCGTGGAGCGCGTCGGCCAACGCGACCGGCTACGACATCTACCGCGGTGGCGTGAAGATCTTCTCCCAGACGGGCACGACCTACACGAACACGGGTCTGACCAACGGCACCGCCTACAGCTACTACGTCATCGCGACAGGCGCTGCGGCCAACTCCGTCGCCTCGGCCACCGTGTCCTCGACCCCGCTGGCGCCGGCGCCGGTGGCGCCGACGAACCTCGTCGCAACGCCGGGCAACGCCCAGGTCGTGCTGACCTGGACAGCGGTCACACCCGCGACCCTCTACCGCGTCTACCGCAACGGGACGCTAGTCGGCTCGCCGACCGCGACGACCTACACCGACACCGGCCTGACCAACGCGACCGCCTACAGCTACTACGTCATCGCGGTCAACCAGACGACACCCGGCCCCGCGTCGGTCACGGTCAGCGCCACCCCGGTGAAGCCGCCCGTCAACGGCACCTTCACCGGCGCCATCACCAGCATCGCCAGCGGCCACGGGACGATTCGCGTCGTCATCATCGTGTCCAACAGCGTGATCACCAAGGCAACGGGGACATTGCTCACCAACGATGGGACCGAGACGGTGAACATCAACATGACGGCGCTTCCGCAGTACGACACGAAGGCAGTGGCCGCACAGTCGATCACCTTCACCAAGGTGTCGGGTGCGACGCTGACCTACACCGCGTACAAGACCTCGCTGCAGGCCGCCCTGACGGCGGCCGGGCTGTGAGCGGCGGCACGGGTCGCGACCCGTTCAACGACTTCGGAAGCGGGCGTCACGCCTATGTCAACGCCGGCACCCTCACGGGCGCACCGGAGACGACGCGGCCGCTCTACCTGCCCTCACCCGACTCGGTGGGCACCATGCTCGCCCCGCCGATGACCGCGCCGGTCGACCTGCCGCACGCTGCACCCGCGCCCACCGCGGCCGTGGGTCAGACCGACCTCGAGTCACCGATCGCAGTCTTCGCTCCGACGGCGCCGCCCATCGCGCCGCAGAAGCCGCGTCACATGCGTCCGCCGATCACGCGCGGTCTCGCTGCCCGTGGTCGCACCCGCGACCGCGGCGACGTCGCACTCACCATCGCCGGCATCGGCCTCGGCATCTGCGTCGGCATCGGCGTCTATGCCGTCAAGGACGGGCTCGACCTGCCGGGCGGCAAGATGCTCGCGGTCGGCACGCTGTCGGCCCTCGTGGGTACCTACCTCTCGCTCATGATGATCCTGCTCATGGCGCGGATCCCCTGGATCGAGCGGGAAGTCGGGCACGACCGCCTCGTGGTGCTGCACCGCTCGGTGGCGCCGTACTCCCTGTTCCTCATCGTCTTCCACGTCATCTTCACCACGATCAGCTATTCGCAGGCCGAAGAGCACTCGATGCTCGGACAGCTGTGGAACCTGATCACGAAGTCCGCCTGGATGCTGCCGGCGGCCGCTGCGTTCGTGATGATGATGGGCCTCGGAGTCATCTCCTACCGCGGCATCCGCAACCGGATGAAGTACGAGACGTGGTGGGTCGCCCACCTGTACTTCTACATCGCGGTCGCGCTGTCCTTCGGCCACCAGGTGGCACTCGGCCCGATGTTCGTGGCGCACCCCTACCAGCGCTACTTCTGGACCGCGCTCTACATCTCGGTGTTCGCAGCGATCATCATCGCCCGCTTCATCATCCCGATCTCGGTGTCGCGCAGGCACCAGCTGCGCATCGAGTCGGTCGTGCCCGAGGGCGACAACGTCGTCTCGCTCTACATCTCCGGCATCGACCTCGACCTGCTCAAGGCACGCGGCGGCCAGTTCTTCCAGTGGCGCTTCATGACGCGCGCGTGGTGGTGGCAGGCGCACCCCTACTCCCTGTCGGCGTCGCCGAACGACTCGTGGCTGCGCATCACCATCAAGGACCTGGGCGACCAGTCCAACGCGATCAGCAAGCTGCGTCCGGGCACCAAGGTCATGGCCGAAGGCCCGTACGGCGTCTTCACCGCCGGGTCGCGCCACGGGGAGTCCGTCGCGTGCTTCGCAGCTGGAGTTGGCATCACGCCGATCCGCGCCGTCATCGAGGACCTGCCCGAGGGCACCGCGTGCACGATCGTCTATCGCGTGCCCGACGTCGCCACCGCCGTGCTCCGCCAGGAGCTCGAGGACCTCGTCACCTCACGCGGTTGGCGTCTGCACTACCTGCAGGGATCGCGCGCGCTGCACCCGCTCGGCGCCGACTACCTCCAGCAGCTCGTGCCGGGGCTCGCCGCCTCCGACGTCTACGTCTGCGGTCCGGTGTCCTACACCGACACGATCATCGAGGCAGTCCGCGAAGTCGGCGTCCCCGAGCACCGGATCCACCATGAGTTCTTCACCTTCTGAGGACGCGGGGATCACGACCCCGCGCTCCGAGCACGCCGCTGCACGGATCTCCACCCACGCACAGTCGAACATCGAGCCGCACGCACGCGGCACCCTGACAAGGAGCACGTCATGAAGCGCGCGATCCTGGTGACATCGGGCACGCTGGCTGGCCTGGTGGCCGTGCTGACCTACTCAGGCGCCGACGTGCCCCTGGCCATCGCAGCGGGACCTGCCGACAGCGCCGCGCTCGGCGGTCCCCCGCCCCTCGACGGCAGCACCGATCCCTCGGCCTCACCCACCCCCGACGCCGGCTCGCCGTCGCCGAGCGCAGCGGCACCGAGCGGCTCGCCGACGAAGGCCGCAGCTGCACCCACCAAGGCAGCCGCCGCACCGACGAAGGCAGCCGCGGGCACCAAGACCACTGCTGCGACCCCGACGAAGGCCGCACCGGCACCGACGAAGGCCGCACCCGCGCCGACGAAGGCTGCCCCCGCGCCGACTCCGGCACCGACCAAGGTCGCATCGGTGGCGAAGGACTACACGGGCTCGCTGATCACCCACAAGTACGGCAAGGTCCAGGTCGGCATCCGGGTCAAGGACGGCAAGATCATCGCCGTCTGGCCGGCGGTCTATCCCAACGGCGCGTCGCAGCCGTACTCCGACTTCTCGATCCCCGTCCTGAAGTCCGAGACCATGCGCGTCCAGGGTGCGGGCATCGCCAACGTGAGTGGTGCGACCCTCACCTGGCAGGCGTGGAAGAGCTCGCTCACCTCGGCCATGCACAAGGCCGGCCTCTGACGCTGCCCCGTCGTCGCGCGCACCCCAGCAGCGCCTGGCCTCGGAGCTGATGCACGGACATTCGCGGCCACGGCCGCGTCGGTGACCGCCGACGCAGCCGTGGCCCGCGATCATGAGCGGGTGGAGAGCGACACGGACGACAGCACCAGCAGCGACACCATGTCCGGCAGCGAGAGCACAGTCGGCAACGACCGGCCCGAACCCGCCGTGACCTTCGCCGGCCCTGGGACATGGCAGCAGTCGCTGCACGTGGAGCATGTGTGGGGCACGGCGGTCGTCATCGACCTGCGTGCGCCCGAGCTGCCGCCCGACGTCGACACGCTGCTCGCGGAGGGCATCGCCTATCTGCACCAGGTCGACGCGTGGTTCTCGACCTATCGCGCCGACACCCCGATCACCATGTACCGCAACGGTTTGATCGAGCTCAGCCGCACTCCGGCCGTCGTGCGCGACGTGCTCACGGCCTGCCAGTGGGTCAAGACGTTGACCGAGGGCGCCTTCGACCCGTGGGCCGTCAAGGGCGGCGTCGACCCGTCGGGCTACGTCAAGGGCTGGGCCGCCGGCCAGCTCGCCGACCGCTTCGTACGAGCCGGCATCGCCAACGTCAGCATCAACGCCGCAGGAGACATCGCCTGCCGAGGACTGCAGGCTCCCGGCGAGGAGTGGGCGATCGGCATCCTCAACCCGTACAACAACCAGGAGGTCGTCGAGGTCGTGCACGTCGGCGACGGCGCGGTCGCGACGAGCGGGCTCTATGAGCGCGGCAACCACATCAAGAACCCGCGCACCGGCACGACCGACGTCTACTACGACTCGGCGACCATCGTGGGTCCCGACGCCGGCCTCGCCGACGCGCTCGCGACCGCCGCGCTGCTCGAGGGCCCGAGCTGCGCCCGCTGGTTCGTCGAGCTCCCCGGCTGGTCGGTCTACCTCATCAAGGACGGCCAAGCCTCCTTCTTTGGCCCAGCCTTCCCCCGCCCCACGTCCCCAGACCTGGCGTGATCTTGGTCGTGTGCTTGTTTCCCGGCGCGGGAAACAAG
>JANXWJ010000064.1 GCA_025351185.1 Candidatus Nanopelagicales bacterium | reverse complement strand
GACCGACGGGCACATCGACAACTTCGCCCGCTTCGCCTCACCCGGTGTGGTCATGCTGACATGGACCGACGACGAGAGCGACCCGCAGCACGAGCGCTCTGCCGAAGCCCTCGCGATCCTGGAGGCCGAGACCGACGCGGCCGGACGCCCGCTGCGCGTGGTGAAGATCCACCAGCCCGGTCCGCTCACGATGACCGAGACCGAGGCCGCCGGTGTCGACGCGGTCCCGGGTTCGCAGCCCCGAGGTGCCGGCGAACGGCTGGCCGGGTCCTACGTCAACTCCTACATCGGCAACGGCATCGTCGTGCTGCCTGTGTTCGACGACGCTCACGACGCTGCCGCCGCCGCGACGTACGAGCAGCTGTTCCCCGGTCGTCGCGTGCTCACCGTGCCAGGCCGGGAGATCCTGCTCGGCGGCGGCAACGTCCACTGCATCACCCAGCAGCTTCCCTCCGGTCGCTGACGGCGGCCGCGGGGGGTTCCGTCTCGTCGCACGGGGGTGAGGCGACCCTGGCCGAGCGTCGGGGCGGTCGCTCCAGGGACACTGGTCCGAGCAGCTCGGGGCCATCGCCCGACCGACCCGGATCAGAGGCTCACACGCATGAGCGGCAACGCAGCCACCACCCACGGCCACGTGAACCTCACGAAGTTCGCGTGGCTCTCGATCGCAGCCGCGGTCGCGACGATCGGGCTCAAGACGAGTGCGTATCTGCTCACCGGGTCAGTCGGGCTGCTGTCAGATGCCGCGGAATCGGTGGTCAACCTCATCGCCGCGATCATCGCGCTGGCCGCGTTGACTGTGGCGGCGCGTCCCGCCGACGCGAGCCACCACTATGGCCACGGCAAGGCGGAGTATCTCTCAGCCGGCATCGAAGGCCTGATGATCTTCGTGGCGGCGGCGTTCATCATCGTCTCCGCCGTGCAGCGCCTCATCCACCCGCAGGAGCTCGAGAGCCTCGGGATCGGTCTCGCGGTCTCGATGGTCGCCACGGCCATCAACGGCGCTGTCGGTGTGCTGCTCATCCGGGTCGGACGCCAGCATCGCAGCGCGACCCTCAAGGCTGACGGCCAGCACCTCATGACCGATGTCTGGACCTCGATCGGTGTGCTAGTCGGCGTGACGCTGGTCGCGATCACCGGGTGGCTGCCGCTCGACTCGATCGTCGCGATTGCCGTGGCCATCAACATCCTCGTGATGGGCACCCGGCTCGTCATCCACTCCACGTCGTCGCTGCTCGACGCCGCTCTCCCGTCGAGCGATGTCGACCTCGTCATGGGCGTGCTCGACCGGCACCGCAGCGACGATGTCGACTTCCACGGGCTGCAGACCCGTGCCAGCGGTCGCACCCGCTTCGTCAGCGTGCACGTCCTGGTGCCCGGCGCCTGGTCCGTGCAGCAGGCGCACGACGTCGTCGAGGTCGTCGAGGCTGACCTGCGCACGGCGCTCGACGGCGTGCACATCACGACGCACGTGGAGCCGTGCGAGGACGAGCGGTCCTACGAGGACTACACCTACGACGGCATCGCCCCGCGCTCCTGAGCCGGCTTCCCGAGGCAGGTCGGCTCATCCACGCGTCACTACGCTGGACGGCGCTGGCAGAGCCCCGCGCCACCTCGCGATCGGTCAGAAGAGAGCGTTCGCAAGAGCGGTGCGCGCCTTGATGACCTGCGGCTCGCCGTCGCCGACGAGGACGAAGAGCGAGAGCACGTGGTCGCGCGCCGCGGTGCGCTCGTCGCCGGTGGTACGGCGTACGAGGTCGATCATCCGGGCGAAGGCTGCATCGGCCTGTCCGGTCAGCAGCTCGATGTCAGCCGCAAGTGCCTGCGCCTCAGGGGAATCTGGCGCTGCATCGGCGGCGGCCATCGCCTCGACGGCGTCGACACCATCGGTGCGCCTCATGAGGGCGACCTGCGCCAGACCGGCCTTGGCCTCCTCGTCGGCGGGAACTGATGCGAGCACGGAGCGGTAGGCCGCCTCGGCAGCATCCCAGTCACCAGCCTCGACCGCATCGTAGGCAATGTCGTAGCGCGGGTCGACCTCGGGCTCGACCGGCTCGGCACCCGGCTCCGGGGCGGCGTCGCCGACCCGGCCGGTGAGCCCGTTCGCCGTGGCGACCCGCAGCATCTCGTCGAGCACCTCGCGGATCTGGGTCTCCGGCACCGCTCCTTCGAACAGCCCCATCGGCTGGCCCTTGATGACGGCGTAGGCCGTCGGGATCGCCTGGGCCTGGAACGCCTGCGCGATGCGCGGGCTCGCGTCGGCGTCGACGTTGGCGAGCAGCCAGGTGCCGCCGTCGGCGGCCGCGAGGCTCTCGAGCATCGGCGTCAGGGTGGCGCTCTGCGGCGAGCGGGTCGACAGCAGGTTGACGACCACCGGGAGCTGGAACGACAGGTCGAGCACGGCCGTCTGGAAGTCGGCCTCGGCGACGTCGACGACCGAGCTCGAGGGGGTGGTCACCTCGCCGGAGGCCAGCCGCTCCTCGGCCTTGGCCTGAGCCTCACGAGCCGCAGCAAGTGCGGCGAGGTCGACGGCCCCACGCAGGGGGACCCGGGACGGCGGGATCGGTGTGCTCACGCGTCCAGTCTCCCACCCCGTCTGCGGACTTCGGGAGCACCTCCTCCTCCTCGCGTGATCTTGGTCGTGTGATCGTTTCCCGGGTCGGG
>JANXWJ010000035.1 GCA_025351185.1 Candidatus Nanopelagicales bacterium | reverse complement strand
TGCTGGCCTACATCGCGCGCACCGACGCCGTCACCTCTCTGGTCGCCGCCAAGCGACTCGATGCGGTGGTGGCACTGGTGGGGGTGGTGCCGAGGCTGTCGCACCTGAAGAACGTGCACCTCGAGCAGGAGCTCGCCCTGGCCCGTCGGACCTCGATGACCTCGGCGGGGTTGGAGATCGAGCGGGCTCGGGCGTTGCGACAGATGTTCGGCGGGTTCGCCGCGGCCCTGTCAGCCGGGCAGATCAGCCCGTCCCATGTCGCGATCCTGGTCGAGAAGTGCCGGGCCGTCGCCGACCCCGACATCCTCACCGCGATCGAGACCCTGGTCCTGCCCAAGGCCAAGCGGCTCCCACCGGGGAAGTTCGCAGCCCAGGTGTCGAGGGCGATCGCGAAGCTTGACCCCGACGCCGCCTCACGGCGCAAGGAAGCCAGGAAGACCCGTGACGTGTGGTTCCGCGCCGCCGACGACGGCATGGGCCAGCTCACGATCTACGGATCGGTCGAGATCGTCCGTGCCGCGTTCGACCGGATCACCGTCGACGGTCGCGCCCTGCAGCTCGCCCGCGGTGGTGCCTCGGCGGCGAAGGTCGACGATGACGCCACGGCTGGTGCCTGCCGCGCTGACGCTGCGCTCGCCCGCCTCCTCGGCGAGACGCACCCGGACGGGTCGGTGACCTTCGACCCCTCCCACGCCGAGATCACCCTCGACGTCGTCATGACCGAAGCATCTATCGCCGCTGGGGACGACGGGCTCGCGCTCGTCAACGACGAGCCGGTGCCCGCAGCCGTGGCCCGGGACTATGCCCGGTTCGCGAAAGCCTGGCGCAGGGCGCTGGTCGACCCGGTGACGGGTCATCTGATCGACCACGGCCGCAAGGTCTACCTCCCCGAAGACCTGCGCCGCTATCTCCTCGCCCGCGACGGCGGCTGCATCGGACCGGTCTGCACCACCCGACACCGGTCGAAACTCCAGATGGAGCACGGCATCCCGTTCCCCGACGGGCCGTCGAACACCACGAACTGCCGGATCTGGTGCACCACCGAGCACCACCTCAAGACCGACGGACACCTCGACATCACCGACCTGAAACCCGACGGCTCCGCCACCTGGCTCACCAGGTTCGGACAACGCATCGAGATCCCACCCCGACCCTTCCTCGATACCCCACCACCCCGGTCGGCACCCACCGAGCCACCGACGAGCACGACACCGGATGACGCACGCCCCCAGCCGGACACGGGCGACCACGAGCCACTCGAGCTCGAGGAACCGCCCTTCTGACGACGCTGCGATGAGCTCGGCTTGCGACGATGCACGACGACACGTGGCGACTCGGCGTGCGCCGCGGGCGGGGTCGATAGCGTCAGCGCGGTCTATATCCCGCGTTGACGCTATCGGTGGCGGGGTGCGCCGGGAGCGAAAGGCTGACGGCATGTGGCGGGCCGGTGGCACACTCCCGGCATGTCCGAGATCTCGGTGCGCAGGGTCGACTTCGGCTACTTCGTACGACCGGGCGAGGAGACCGCGACGGGCGACTCTCGGGTCGAGCCAGTCCTCGGCTACGTCATCGACCACCCCGACGCCACGTTCCTGTTCGACACAGGGTGGGGGAGCCACCCCGATGTCGACGCGCACTATCGCCCGCGTCCGATCGGGCTGCACGATGCCCTCGCGGCGGTCGGGCTCCGGCTCGACGAGATCACTCACGCGAGCAACTGCCACCTGCACTTCGACCACTGCGGCGGAAACCCGCTCCTCACCGGGATCCCGGTCTTCACGCAGGCGAGCGAGCTCGCCGCGGCACGCACCACCGTCGACTACACCGTGCCTCGGCTGATCGACGCCCCGGGCACGCGGTGGGAGGTCGTCGAGGGTGAGGTCGAGGTGCTCTCCGACGTCCATCTCATCCCGACGCCGGGGCACACCGGCGGGCACCAGTCCGTCGTCGTACGCCGCAGCGACGGCGTGGTCGTGGTCGCGGGTCAGAGCCACGACACGGCGACGGAGTACGCCGCCGACGTGCTCGCGTTCCGTGCCCACAGTGACGCGCACGGCGAGCTTCTGCCGGTGCCGCGTGCCTGGATGGAGCGGCTGCAGCAGCTCGACCCGGTGCGGGTGGTCTTCGCCCACGACTACTCGGTCTGGCTTCCCTGACCGCCGACGCTGAGGCCCGGTGGTCGGGCGAGGCGGACGGTCCGTCGCCGGACGCGTCGACGGAGCGGGTGCGCAGGTCAGTGGGGCGTCAGGACCGGCTCGGGTTCGTCGCTGGTCACGCCGAGTGCGTTGCCCCGAGGAATGATCACCGGCCCCGAGGTGACGTGCCCCCAGGTCACGCGCGGGCGAGCCAGACGCACGAGTCAGGGGGGAGCACGAGAGCACCCTCGTCGTCGCGGTGCACGCCGCCGGACTCGACCAGGATCTCTCCGGCGTACTCGAGCACCCGGTCGGCCTCCCCGGCGTTCAACAGGACCAGCACCGGCGCGTCACCAGGACGCTCCATCGCCAGCACGTCGGGCTGACCGCTCTCGAGCCACACGAGCTCGCCGTCACCGAGCACCGGGCTCTCGCGACGCGCGGCCAGGGCGCGGCGATACGTCGCCAAGGTCGATGCCGGGTCGACCTCCTGCGCCTCGACCGACAGCTCCGCCCAGTCGGTCGGCTGCGGCAGCCACGGAGTGCCCGTGGAGAAGCCGTAGGACGGCTCGTCGGACGACCACGGGATCGGCACGCGACATCCGTCGCGACCCACGACGTCACCGTTCGTGCGGAACCAGGTGGGATCCTGGCGCGCCTCGTCGGGCAGGTCGAGCACCTCGGGAAGCCCGAGCTCTTCGCCTTGGTAGAGATAGGCAGATCCTGGAAGAGCAAGTGAGAGGAGGGACATCGCGAGAGCACGCTTGCGGCCCGTCACGAGGTCGTGGCTCCCGTCGGCGAGCACAGGGGCGAAGCGGGTGACGGGACGCCACACGTCGTGGTTGGACAGCACCCAGGTGGGAGGCGCTCCGACAGCAGCCGACGTCTGCAGTGACAGGCCCACGACCTCGGTGATGGCCTCCGCGCTCCAGTAGGCCTTGAGGAAGTGGAAGTTGAACGTCGTGTGCAGCTCGTCCGGCCGGGTGTACGCAGCCTGGCTCTCGACGCTGCGCACCCAGGCCTCGCCGACGAACACCCGCGGCGGGTCGTAGGAGTCGGCGAAGGTACGCCACTCGCGCCACACCTCGTGCACGCGTGGCTGGTCCCACGCCGGACCCTGTTCGTTGCCCGCGAACACCTGGGTCGCGTCGGGCTCCGGCCCGTCGGGGTAGCCCGGCGCCTTGATGAGCGAGTGCGCGACGTCGATGCGGAACCCGTCGACACCGAGGTCGAACCAGAAGCGCAGGGTTGCGGCGTAGTCGTCGTGGATCTCCTGGTTCTCCCAGTTGACGTCGGGCTGCGAGGAGTCGAAGAGATGGAGATACCACCACCCGGCATGTCCCGGGATCGCCGACCAGGCCGGACCGCCGAAAGCGCTCGGCCAGTTGTTGGGGGGCAGCTCGCCGTGCGCACCCTTCCCGCGCACCGCGTGGAACCGCGCCCACTGCGGCGACCCGGGCGCCGTGGCGAGAGCCTCTTTGAACCACTGGTGGTCCCACGAGAAGTGGTTGGGCACCACGTCGACGAAGACCCGCAGCCCGAGCGCGTGGCTGTCCTCGACGATGCCGCGCAGGTCGGCGACCGATCCGAGACGGGAGTCGACGTCGCGAGGGTCGGCGACGTCGTAGCCGCCATCGAGCAGCGGCGAGGGATAGAACGGCGACAGCCAGATCGCGTCGACCCCGAGGTCGCGCAGGTAGGGGAGACGCGCGCGGATACCGGGCAGGTCGCCGAGACCGTCGCCGTCGGAGTCGGAGAACGAGCGCGGATAGATCTGGTAGACGACCGCGTCGCGCCACCAGTCGCGGGCCTCTCGGGGCGGGATCCCGGCGTTGCCCTCACGGACAGGAAGGTCGGCGGTCGTCATCGAGGCGTCTCCTGGATGGTCGCGATGGTGGTGGGGGAGTCTGTCGCGGCTGACGTCGGCGGTGACGTGTCGGCACGAGGTGAGTCAGCGGAAGCAGGCGGATCGGTGTTGACCATCGCGATCGCCGCACCCACGAGGTAGCGCCAGAGCTGTTGCTCCCACGCCGGGTCGAGACTCTGCTCGCGCATCGTCTCGTCGAGGGCGGAGCGCATGTGCGCGACCCAATGGTCGCGGGCGTCGTCGTCGATCGCGAAGGGCGCGTGACGCAACCGGAGCCGGGGGTGGCCGCGCTCGTCGCCGTAGGTCGTGGGACCGCCCCAGTACTGCGTGAGGAACAGCCGCAGCCGTCGTTCAGCGGGTTCGAGGTCGGTCTCGGGATACATCGGGCGAAGAACGGGATCGGTGGCGACGCCTGCATAGAAATGGTGCACGAGTGAGGTGAAGAACGCCGCGCCACCCATCTGGTCGAACGGCGTGGGCTCGGTGTCCGGCATCCGACCATTCTGCCCTGATCACCCGTTGAGACCGTCAAGGGCTACCGCGAAACGGGCGATAGTCGCTGCATGACGGCTCCCCCCACGTCGGACCAGACGCATGCTCCCGCGCCCTCGGTGTCGCGCCGCGCACTCCTCGGCCTGTCCGCCGCCGCTGCGGCCGGAGCCCTTCCTGCTCTCGACCTGGCGACCGGGTCCGCGACTGCGGCTCCGGCATCGCCGGTGGTGACGGCAGCGGACATCGTGCGTGCAGGCCCGCTCGCGGTGACCGCGCGCAGCCGCACCCAGGTGCTCCACCTGCTGCGTCGGGCGACGTACGGTCAGACACCGGTGGACATCACCCGGGTCACGAAGATGGGCACCCGGGCCTGGCTCGAACAACAGCTCAAGCCGTCGACCATCGCCGACCCCGCCGCGGTGACGATCCGCGCCCTCTACCCGGAGGCGGGCTGGTCGATCGCACAGGTCTACCAGCAGGTCAAGGCCGGGCACATCAGCCGGTTCGGCTGGGACGTCATGATCCCGCTGTCGGAATTCACCATCGCGATGGCAACCTGGAGCTCTCGACAGCTCAACGAGACGATGGTCGAGTTCTGGAGCAACCACCTCAACGTCGCGAACCCGTCGGACAGCGTGTGGGACAGCCGTCAGTCCTATGACCACGACGTCATCCGGGCCAACGCGCTCGGCAAGTTCAGCCACCTGCTCGCCGCGAGTGCAGCGCACCCGGCGATGCTCAGCTACCTCAACCAGGCGGACTCGACCAAGGACGCTCCCAACGAGAACTACGGGCGCGAGCTGCTCGAGCTGCACACGGTCGGGATCGGGGCGCTCTACACCGAGGCCGAGGTGCTCGCCTCAGCGCGGATCATGACCGGCTACACCCTGCAGTGGGACGAGTCACTGCCCCGATACGGCGAGTTCGTCTACGATCCGTCGATCCACTGGACCGGCCGCGTCACCGTCCTCGGGTTCACCCACCCCAACACGGCCGCCGACGGGCGAGCAGTGGTCAACGCCTACCTCTCCTACCTCGCGCACCACCCGGCGACCGCGCGCCGTATCGCGACCAAGCTCGCCGTGCACTTCGTCTCCGACAACCCGCCGCCGGCCCTCGTGTCCCGCCTGGCCGCGGCCTATCTCAAGTACGACACCGACATCGTGCCGGTGCTGCGAGCCCTCTTCACCTCGGCGGAGTTCGCGGCATCGCCGTTCCGCAAGGTACGTCGGCCGTATGAGGACATGGTCGCCACGCTGCGCACCCTGGGCTACGGCCTGCTCTCCAACCACCACTCGAGCGCGGTGCGCCGCACCGGCCCGGAGGCGCTCTACTGGATGAGCGACCAGCTGCAGCACGCGCCACTGGCGTGGCCGCAACCTGACGGCTATCCCGATGTCGCGACGTCTTGGACCGCCGGCGGCGGGCTGCTGGCACGGTGGAACATGCACCTCGGTCTCGCTGCCGGCTGGTGGCCCAACAGCACGCAGATCTACAAGCCGAGCGCGACGTCGCTCCTGCCACCGCTGCGCTCGACGACGACCTATCTGGCTCTCGTCAACGCGCTCGCGGCTCGACTGACCGGCTCCGCGCTCCCCGCTGTGCACACGGCAGCGGTGCTGACCTTCCTCGGCAAGCGACCGACCGACCGGGTGCACGCCACCGACCAGTGGGTCACGTGGGACATCGAACGAATGCTCGCCCTCATCCTTGACACCCCCAACCACCAGATGCGATAGGCGGGACCATGCCGATGCCCCGGGGTTGCGCCGAGTGCGACCGCCAGACCGACGAGATGGGTCGCCGTCGACTCATCAGCCGACGCTCCTTCCTGCGCACGACCGTCGGGGCCACCGCTGCCACGATGGTCGGGCTCAGCTCGGCTGCGCTCACGACCCGGATGGCCTTCGCGGCGACCCCGTCCTACGACGGGGACGTCCTGGTCGTGCTGTCGATGCGCGGCGGATTCGACGGGTTGTCGGCCATCGTCCCGCTCGGTGATCCGGCGTACTCCGCTGCTCGCCCGACGATCGCCGTGCCGCAGAGCCAGGCTCTTCCGACCGGAGACCCGTTCTGGGGTCTGCACCCTGACCTCGCACCGCTGAAGCCGTGGTGGGACGCCGGCACGTTCGGTGCGGTCCACGCGGTCGGGGCGCCCGATCCGACGCGCTCGCACTTCGCCGCCACCGCGGAGATGGAGCGGGCGGCGCCGGGGTCCTCGTTGCGCACCGGCTGGCTCGACCGCACCCTGGGCCTGCGACAGTCGGCGGGGGTGTTCCAGGGCGTCGCCCTCGGTGACTCGCTCGCTCCGCTGTCGCTCGCCGGGCCCTATGACGAGCTGGCGTTTGGGCGTATCGATGACTTCGAGCTCGACGGTGTCTGGGGTGACACCCCGGCCCAGATCAAGGTCGAGGGTGACCGGTGGGCGCGCGCGCTCCAGACGCTGCACGCAGGCATCCCGTCACTCGCCGGCTCGGCGGATGCCGTCCTCGGTGCCATCTCCACCACCCGCTCGCTCAAGGCCGCCAGCTACACCGCCAGCAACGGTGCGGTCTATCCGCACACCGTCGTCAACGGCACGTACGCCACCAGCGACCTGTCGGCTGCGCTCATGGATGTCGCACGCCTCATCAAGGCGCAGGTCGGACTGCAGGTCGTGTGCCTCGACTACGACGACTGGGACATGCACGCCGACCTCGGTTCGGTCGGCCAGGGCCGCTTCCACGACCGCATCTCGGAGTGGGCGGCCTGCATCGAGGCCTTCCTCACCGATCTCGGCCCGACCGGCATGGCCAACCTCTCGATGGTCACGCTCTCGGAGTTCGGTCGCCGGGTCGAGGAGAACGGCGATCGTGGGGTCGACCACGGCCACGGCAACGTCATGATGACGTTCGGTGGCGGAGCCGCGGGAGGACAGGTTCACGGCTCGTGGCCCGGGCTCGCACCCGACAAGCTCGACGACGGCGATCTCGCCGGCACCACCGACTATCGCGACGTGCTGGCTGAAGCTCTGACCAACCGCTGCCGACAGCCGGTCGCCGACCTCCCGCAGGTGTTCCCCAACAGGGGCACGTTCGGCACGGTCGGTGCCTTCACGCAGAAGGCCTGAGCTCCTCTGGCGTGGGTGCGTCGGTCGTCGTCACGCCTGGGCCGAGAGCGAGTGAGGTTGCGCGCTCGAGCTCTTCGGCGTTGTCGCGGATGTTGCGCAGCATCGATCCGAAGATGACGCCGTGGAACGGCAGCATGCACTTCCAGTAGGCGTGCCCGGCCAGTCCCTGAGGGTGGAACAGAGCGCGCTGGGTATAGACGGTCATCGGGCGGCCACCGGTAGACCCGGCGTCGCGGATGCTCAGCTCGAGCCAGGCGAGACCGGGCATCCTGAACTCGCCCCGCAGCCGTAGCAGCTCACCGGGGAGGCGCTCCTCGACCCGCCAGAAGTCAAGCGGGTCGCCAACTCTGAGCTTGTCTGGATCGCGGCGCCCGCGCTGCAGACCGACCCCTCCCATGCGACGGTCGATCCAGCCGCGCACCTCCCAGGCGAGTGGGAAGGAGTAGTAGCCGCGATCGCCGCCCATCCCTTCGATGACGCGCCACAGCGACTCGGGCGTCGCATGGACGATTGCTTCGCGGGTGTCCTCGTAGAGCGACCCGCCGGCCCAGTCAGGGTCCGACGGCAGCGGGTCGCTGGGTGCTCCGGGGAGGCTCGAGCTCGACCACACCGTGTTCACGTCGGCTTCGCGCACCTTCGAGAGTGCCAGCGTCACAGCTCGCTCGTAGGGCACCAGTCCCTCGGGCGGGTCGGCGATGTAGTCAGCGATGTCGTGCTCGCGGCACACCGTCCGCATCGTCACGCTCTCGACGAGCGGTGCCGCCACGGCGCGGGGCACCGGCGTGATGAGACCGACCCAGTGGGCCGAGAGCTTCGGGGTCCCGAGCGGCATCCGGAAGACCAGCCGTTTGCGCAGACCTGCGGCGCGCGCGTAGCCGTGCATCATCAGCTCGTAGGTGATGACATCGGGGCCGCCGATGTCGAACGCGCGGCTGACCTCCGGCGGCAGCTCGGCGCAGCGTACGAGGTAGTAGAGGACGTCGCGGATCGCGATCGGCTGCGTCGGGGTGCGAACCCAGGCAGGCGTGACCATCACGGGCAGCCGCTCGGTGAGATAGCGGACCATCTCGAAGCTCGCCGATCCGCTGCCGATGATAACGGCGGCCCGCAGCTCGACCGTGGGCACGCCGGTGAGACGCAGGATCTCGCCCACCTCGCCACGGCTGCGGAAGTGCTCGCTCAGCTGGGCGGCGGGCACGTCGGGCTGCAGTGCTCCGAGATAGACGATGCGGCCGATCTTCTCGTCACGTGCGACCGCGGCGAACGTCCGCGCGATCTGCCGCTCGAGGTCGTGGAAGCCGGCGCCGCTCAGCATCGAGTGCAGCAGGTAGTAGGCCACGTCGACGCCGTGAAGCGCGGCGTGGAGCACGTCGGGATCCCCTGCGTCGCCGGCGACGACCTCGACCCTGTCGATCCAGCTGCGGTCCGACAATCGCTCGGGGTGACGAGCGAGCACGACGACGTCGTGGCCCGCTGCCAGCAGCTCAGGGACGAGTCGTCCGCCGATGTATCCGGTGGCTCCGGTGACCAGACAGCGCATGCGGCCAGTCTGTCGGTGCCCGCCCGACCTCGCCAGGCAGGGACTCCCGGATCCGGCGTACGACGTCGACGATGTCGACCTCGACGTCAGTACGCACGCGGACCACCGGGGTGATCGCCAGCGGCTCCGCTGTGGCGATCACGTCGTCGAGGTCGTCGAGGTCATCGAGCAGAGCCGCGTCGAAGTGCCCGGGATGGCGGGTGACCAGCACCGACACCGGTTCGACCTGGTCGCCATCTGTCTCGACGGCTTCGCCCTCCACGGGCTTCTCTGTCACCGGCCTCACCAACGCGCGGACTTACTGGTTCCGTGTGTCGGCCACCAACGCGGCCGGCGAGTCGGACTGGTCGCCGAAGGCGACGGCGCTGACGCCGCACACTGTTCCCGGGTGCCGACACGCCTCACGGGCACAGCCGGTGCGCTGAGCGCCAAGCTCAGCTGGTACCGCGCCGAGCGCCAACAGCGCGCGGATCACCGGCTACACGATCTACTACCGACTGCCGCCGAGCACGCGGTTGTTCGTCGCGGTCAACTCGACAGGCACAGCCGCGACATCGGCTGTGGTCAGGCGACTTGCCGCCGGTCGTGTCTACACCTTCCTCGTGCGAGCGATGAACGTAGCGGGTGTCGGGCCACAGTCGGCCACCTCCGCCGCGATCACGCCGTTCCGGGTCCCGACCCGTGTGACCCACGTCCATGCGACCGTCGGGGATGAGAAGCTCACCGTGACCTGGTCACCTCCGAGGGACCGCGGCAGCCCGATCAGGGCTACCAGTTCCTGCTCTCCAGCAACGGTGGCCGCACCTGGGTCGTGTACGCGACGAGGGCGAGATCAACAGCGAGGTCGATGACGCTTGTGGGGCTCACGAGCAGGCTGCGCTACTCCGTACGCGTGCAGGCCTACAACATCGGCGGGCTCGGGTCGCCCTCGATCGCCATGAAGGCGCTGCTCGTCACCTGACGGACGAGGATCCGATCGGCGACGCCTCAGGGCCGGGGAGGTGACCCGGCTGAGCCCGGGAGGTTCGGGCGCTGGAGCACCGGCACCCGGATCCCAGCCTCGTCGAACGCGAGCTTGAGCTGCTCGCGCAAGGCACGAGCGGCCGTCATCTGCTGGTCGGGTGCAGCCTTGGCGGTGACGCGGACGAACACCGCGTCACCGCTGACGCTCTCGACGCCGGCATAGGTGGGAGTGCCGAACAGGATGCCGTCGTAGTCGGTCTCGGCATCCATCCGGGTGCCGACGCTCTCGACGATGCGGCGGACGCGGTCGAGGTCCTCGTTGTAGGCGATCGGCACGTCGACCACGGCCATCGTCCAGCCCTGCGAACGGTTTCCGACCCGGAGAATCTCGCCGTTGCGGACATACCAGACGACGCCGGACATGTCGCGGATCCGGGTGACGCGGAGGGACACCTCCTCGACCGTGCCCGTGGCAGCACCGAGGTCGACGACGTCACCGGGACCGTACTGGTCCTCCATCACGAGGAAGATCCCGGACAGGAAGTCCTTGACCAGCGTCTGTGCGCCGAAACCCAGCGCGACGCCGACGACGCCGGCGCTGGCGAGCAGCGGAGCGATGTCGATGCCGACCTCGGTCATGACGATGAGCAGTGCGAGGCCGAACACGATGAATGTCATCACCGAGCTCAGCAGCTGCCCGAGGGCCTGGGCGCGCTGCTCCCGGCGCTGACCCATGAGGACGTCGGTGAGCTCCTGCGTGTGCTCCGGCCGTCGCAGGCTGGCCGGCCGGTCCTTGCTCGCCCTGCGCACCGCATCGATGGTGATCCGCTTGATGAGTCGACCGAGCAGCCACCAGATCGTGACAGCGATGAGGATCGTGACGAGCGGCGCCACGGCGGTGCGCAGCAACCAGTTGCCGAACGTCTGGAAGACCGTCTCGGACAGCAGTGCGCTGATGGTCGGTGCAGCGGTGACGGTCACGCGGTGAGCCTACCGAGGCTCGAGACCGGTCCAGCGCGCGATGAATGCCAGCATGTCGGCCTGCTCGTCGATCCCTCGTGACAGCGAGCGGGCGCCGTGACCGACCTCGCTCTCCTGCCGGATGAGCACGGGGCGCGTCGCCGAGGTTGCGTGCTGCAGGGCAGCACACAGCTTGCGGCCGTGCATCGGGTGCGTGCGCGTGTCGTTGTCGAAGACCATGAACAGCGTCGCCGGATAGTCCGCCCCTTCGGTCACGCGGTGGTAGGGCGAGTAGTCGAGCAACCACGACAGCTCCTCGGGTACCGCGGGGTCGCCGTACTCCACGGTCCAGGTGCGCCCGAGCCCGGACTCGACGTAGCGCACCATGTCCAGCAACGGGGCTACGCAGACCACGGTGCCGTAGAGGTCAGGGCGTTGGGTCAGGGCGGCGCCGACGAGGAGACCGCCGTTGCTGCCGCCGTTGATCGCGAGCCGCTCGCGGGTCGTCCACCCGCCGTCGATCAGCCACTGCGCCGCAGCGTGGAAGTCGTCGAACACGTTCTGCTTGTGGGCGAGCATGCCGCCGCGGTGCCACTCCTCGCCCTCCTCGCCGCCACCGCGCAGGCTGGCGACGGCGTAGACCCCGCCGGACGCCACCCACGCGAGCGCCGTTGCCGAGAAGCCGGGTGACATCGAGATCCCGAAACCGCCGTAGCCATAGAGGATTGTTGGCCGTGGCTCGTCTGGCGCGTCGCTCTGCGAGATCACGAACATCCGCACAGTCGTGCCGTCGGCAGAGGTGTATGTGACCTGACGGCTCACCACCTGCGGGACCTCGATCTGCCCGGGAGGCGCGGAGTAGAGCGTGACGTCGCCGGTGCGCGCGTCGTAGCAGTAGACGTGCGGCTGCGTCGTGTAGTCGGTGTACACGAACCACACGAGCGGTCCGCCGTCAGGCCGCTCGACGAGGCCGCCGAGGGTGCCGATTCCGGGAAGAGGCACGGTCGCGACCTGCTCGCCGGTGGCGAGATCGTGCACCGTCAGCTCCCCGACGGTGTGCCGGGTGCGTGCCACGACGATCAGCGGGTGCTCGAGCTCGTCGCCGTCGACGATCGCGAAGTCCTCGAGCACCGCCTCGTCGTCCTCGGCGATCAGCTCGATCCAGTGCTCCGCTGTCGGGGTGCTGGGGTCGACGACGGCCAGGCGTCCGCGCGGCGCGTCGCGGTCGGTGCCGACGTACGCACGTCCGTCGCGCCCGAACGACAGCGAGGTGTTGGCGTCGATGTCGACCTGCACCTCGACGAGCTCCGGTGCCTCGAGCGTCGAGGTCGTGAGGTCGGCGACCCACAGGTCGTTGCGCGGCTCGGTGCCCTCCGAGCTCGAGATCTGCAGCCAGCGGCCGTCGAGGCTCACCGAGACGCCGTAATAGTTGGTGATGGTGCGCCCGGCGCCGAAGATCTCGACGTCGTCGCTGGGGTCGGTGCCCACGCGGTGCAGCCACACCCTGCGGTGGAACTGCTCCTCGCCCACGGGCAGGCCGGCCGGATCGTTGCGGCGTACGTAGTAGTAGGCAGCCCCACCCGGGAGCCACGCGATGGGGGAGTAGCGGGCCCGGTCGATCGGCCCGTCGACGATCGCCCCGGTCACGACGTCCATCACCCGGACGATCGACTCCTCGGTGCCTGACTCGGAGAGCTGATAGGCGAGCAGGTCGCCCTCCTTGCTCGGCTGCCAGGCATCGAGGGTCGTCAGGCCTGCCGGGTCGAGATCCATCGGGTCGATGAGCACGCGCTCGGTGCCGTCGGGGTCGATGGTCCACAGCACCGAGAACTGCTGGTCGCCCTGGCGGCGCATGAAGAAGCACCGGTCGCGGCGGAAGTAGGGCGGCGAGATCCCCCCGGCCCGCACGAGCGCCGTCACCCGCTCGCGGAAGTGCTCCACGGTCGACCACTGCGCCCGCTCGTCGGCCAGCAACTCGCTCTGCGCCGCGGACCACTCGATGGTCCGCGCGTCTGCGGCGTCCTCGAGATACCGATAGGGGTCCGCGACGAGCACGCCGCCGAAGTCGTCGGCGATCTCAACACGAGGGGCATCGGGATACGTAGGCACCCGCTCACCCTAGGTGAGCGCCCCCGCACAGCAACGTACCCATCCCGACACCCCACCCCACGTCACCTCACACCTCACACCTCACCTCACACCTCCGGATGAATGTGCCCCAACGTGCGCTAGGCGCACGTTGGGCGCCCTCCATCTATCGGACACTCGACTGCTCGCCGCGACAGGGGAAGATCGCGTGCGCCTAGCGGAGTCAGGGGCACATTCATCTGAAGAGGGGTGGGTGCGGTGAGAGCGGTTACATGGGGGGTGGGGGCAGGGTGGTCATCGGGGCGCGGGTGCGGCCAAGATGGCAGGGTGAACAGTGACCTCGCCGCTCTAGCGGCTGCGTACGGGGTGGCCACCGAGTTCTGGGACCAGGCAGGTGCCCACCAGTCCGTCTCCGAGGACACGGTCGTGGCCGTGCTCGCCGCGCTCGGGGTCGATGCCACCTCCGCCGCGTCGATCGCGGCGGCGCTCGACGAGCGCCGGATGCGCGACTGGCGCAGGAACCTTCCCCCCGTCTTCGTCGCCCGTGAAGGCGACGCCGCCACCTGCTGGGTCCATCTCCCGCACGGCGACACCGCCCGGCTCGTGATCGAGCTCGAGGACGGCGGCAGCAGGTCGGACGTGACGCAGGTCGACCGCTGGATCGAGCCGGTCGAGGTCGACAGCGGTCTCGTCGGTGAGGCGACCTTTGCGCTCCCCACCGACCTCCCCACCGGCTGGCACCGCTTGCACGCGGAGCTGATCGCGCTCGACGGTTCCTCCACGACCGTCACGACGACACTGGTCGTCACGCCCCGCAAGCTCGAGATGCCGCTGCCGTTGCGCGCGCGCCGCGGGTGGGGCTTTGCCGCGCAGCTCTACTCGGTGCGCTCGAGTCGTTCGTGGGGACTCGGCGACGTCGCCGACCTCTCCGAGCTCTGCTCCTGGAGCGCCCGCGAGCTCGGTGCCGACTTCGTCCTCGTCAACCCGCTGCACGCGGCGTCGCCGGTGCCGCCGATGGCACCCTCGCCCTACCTCCCGGTGACGCGACGCTTCGCCAACCCGATCTATCTGCGCGTCGAGGAGGTGCCGGAGTACGCCTACCTCCCCGAGGTGGGTCGCGCCCGGGTCGCCGAGCTGGCAACCTCGATGCACACCGCCAACACCTCCGCCGCACTGCTCGAGCGTGACCCGGTGTGGGCCGCCAAACGAGCGGCACTCGAGCTCATCCGTCTCGTTCCGCGGCTGCCAGGTCGTGAGGCGGCCTACTCCGACTTCCGGGCTCGCGAGGGGCAGGGACTCGCCGACTTCGCGCTGTGGTGCGCGCTCGGCGATGAGTACGGCGAACCCGCAGACTGGCCCGAGGAGCTCGCGGACCCGCACGGCGCGGCGGCCGACGTGGCGCGCACATCGCTCGCCGAGCGCGTGGAGTTCCACGAGTGGCTGCAGTGGGTCCTCGACGAGCAGCTCGCCGCAGCCCAGGAGGTCGCCCGGGAGTCGGGCATGGCGATCGGCGTGATGCACGATCTCGCCGTCGGGGTGCACCCCGAGGGAGCTGACGCGTGGGCGCTGCGCGACGTGCTCGCGAAGGACGTCGCAGTAGGTGCGCCGCCGGACATGTACAACCAGATGGGCCAGGACTGGTCACAGCCGCCCTGGCGCCCCGATGCCCTGGCAGAGCAGGCTTTCCTGCCCTACCGCGACATGCTGCGCACCGTGCTGCGCCATGCCGGTGGCATCCGGATCGACCACGTGCTCGGGCTCTTCCGGCTGTGGTGGATCCCGCGCGGCATGCCCGCCAACGCCGGCACCTACGTCCGCTATGACCACGATGCGCTCGTCGGCATCCTGGCGCTCGAGGCGCAGCGCGCCAGTGCTGTCGTCATCGGCGAGGACCTCGGCACAGTCGAGGCTTGGGTGCAGGACACGCTGCGCGACCGCGGCATCCTGGGCACCTCGATCCTGTGGTTCGAGGCCGACGCCGACGGCGGACCGCTCGCGCCCGAGCGCTGGCGTGAGCTCACGCTCGCGAGCGTCACGACGCACGACCTGCCGCCGACGGCCGGCTTCCTCGACGGGGAGCACGTCCGGCTCCGCCACGAGCTCGGTCTGCTGACCACGTCGTACGCCGACGAGCTCGCGGCCCACGAGCGCGACCTCGGTCGCTGGATGGCTGCGCTGCGCACTGCGGGACTTCTCCGTGAGGGAGCCAGCAGGGAGGACGTTGTCGAAGCGCTGCACCGCTATCTCGCGCGCACCCCCTCACGGCTCCTCGCCATCTCCCTCGCCGATGCCGTCGGTGACCGCAAGGCGCAGAACCAGCCGGGAACGGACCAGGAATACCCCAACTGGCGGGTGCCCCTCACCGATGCGACCGGTGCGCCCGTGCTGCTCGACGACCTTCCCGATACGCCGCTCCTGCGCCGGCTCGTCCACACGATCACCGGCTGACCGTGATGAGCCGAGGCATGAGCCACCGCACGAGCCACCGCGGGAGCGACCGCGGGAGCGACCGCGGACGGACGCCGACCAGCTCGCTGACCCCGTCGTCGCTGCGGCGACCTCCGCGAGCCGTGGACCGTAGGATCGAGGACATGGCAGTGCTTCTGGCAGGTCTCCGGCGCACGCGTGCGCGTTCCCGTGCTCTCCTCGTGGTGGGTGTCACCGCCCTTGCGAGCATCGCCGTCGCCGGCCCCGCCTCGGCGGTCGAGTCCTCGATGCCCGCTGCGCAGAGCGACGTCATGTCGACGGGGCAGGCAATCCTCGTCTTCGTCGGCATCCCGGTCTCCGTCGCCGCGGTCATCTATCTGCTCGTGCTCGCACCGAGCTGGACCCGTACGGGGCGCACCGATGTCGGCGACGGGCTCACCTCGGACCCCTTCGTGCTCGGTGGCGACGGACCCGCGGCCCGTGCCGCGCTCGCATCGGCCGAGCCCGCGGTCGACGCCACCTCCGACCAGACCGGGGGTACGAGTGCCTCCTGGTGACGCGCTCTCCGAGGCGCAGCGCTCGCGCCTCGCCCGATCCGTCGCGGCGGCAGAAGGGTCGACCGGTCTCCGGTTCCGACTGCACGTGGGCCATCTCGAGGGCGGGCGCACGGGTGCCGAGTCGCTGCTCGCCGAGAGCGGTGCGTCCGCGCCCGACACTGTCCTCGTCGCGGTCGATCCCGCGGCGCGCTGCCTCGAGATCGTGACAGGCACCCGGGCGACAAGTCAGGTCAGCGACCGCACGTGCGCGCTCGCGGCGCTGGCCATGACCTCGTCGTTCGCCGCGGGTGACCTCGTCGGTGGGCTCGTCAACGGCCTGCAGATCCTCGCCGACCACGGCCGCCGCCAGCACGTCCTGCACCTCGACCGAGCCTGACCTACCCCACCCCGCCCCGCCCAGACCGGAGATGT
>JANXWJ010000301.1 GCA_025351185.1 Candidatus Nanopelagicales bacterium | reverse complement strand
CTGGGTGTAGATCGCGCCGCCGAGGCCGAACGGGGTGTCGTTGGCGAGCGCGATCGCCTCGTCGGCGTCCTTCACCTTGTAGATGACGGCCACCGGGCCGAAGAGCTCTTCGCGGAAGGCACGCATGTCCGGCGTGACGCCGGTCAGCACGGTGGCCTCGATGAACGAGCCGGGAAGGTCGGGGCGCTTGCCCCCGGTGTGCACCGTGGCGCCCTTGGAGACGGCATCGTCGATCTGAGCCATGAGGCCCAGCACTGCCGCCTCGGAGACGAGCGGGCCGAACGAGGTTGCCGGGTCGGTCGGGTCACCGGTGGTGAGCGCCGCCATCTCGGCCGTGAAGTTTTCGACGAACTCGTCGTAGATGCCCTCGGCGACGATGAAGCGCTTTGCGGCGTTGCAGGCCTGGCCGGCGTTCTCCATCCGGGCGAGCACGCCGTCCTTCGCGACCCTGGCGATGTCGGGAGCGTCGAGCACGATGAACGGGTCGGAGCCGCCGAGCTCGAGGACGACCTTCTTGAGGTGCTGTCCGGCGAGTGCCGCGACCGCGGTCCCGGCACGCTCGCTGCCGGTCACCGAGACGCCGCGCACACGCGGGTCGGCGATGATGTCTGCCGCCTGCTCGTTGGTCGCGAACAGGTTGATGTAGGCGTCGGCGGGCAGGCCGGCGTCGCGGAAGACCTGCTCCATGGCGAGCGCCGACTCGGGGCACTGGGGAGCGTGCTTGAGCAGGATCGTGTTGCCCACCATGAGGTTCGGTGCCGAGAAGCGGGCGACCTGGTAGTAGGGGTAGTTCCACGGCATGATCCCGAGCAGCGGACCGATCGGTGCCTTGCGGATCCACGCGTTGCCACCGGTGCTGGCGTCGAGCTGCTGGTCGGCCAGCAGTGCCTCGGCGTTCTCGGCGTAGTAGCGGTAGATGTCCACCACGAACTCGACCTCGCCGATGGCGTCGGAGGTGGTCTTGCCCATCTCACGGGTGATGAGGGCAGCCAGCTCGACCTTGCGCTCGTCGTAGAGGTCGGCGACGCGGTTGATGATCGCGGCGCGCTCCTTGATGGCGGTGCGGCTCCACGACGCGAAGACCGCGTCGGAGCGCTCGACCGCGCTCGTGATCTCGGCGTCCGTCGCCGACTCGAACTCGCTCTCGGTGACACCGGTAGCGGGGTTGACGACCTGATAGATGCTCACCGCAGGTAACTCCTGATGACGTCGGCGACGGCCGAAGCCGCCATGGCGCTGCCACGGTACAACGCATCCGAAGCGGCCGACGACGGTGCCCACCCGAGCCTGGTCCACCGGTCGGTGCGTCACCGCGACAGGTCCGGGCCGCCCGTGGCGACACATCGACGGCTAGTGCTGGGCCCAGGTGGCGATCTCGTCGAGAACTGCGGTCACCTTCGCCGTCTCGGTGTCGGGGTTGACGAACGCGAGGCGCAGCGCCGTCTCCCCCTCCCACGAGGTCGGCACGCACAGGATCTCGCCGGCCTGCGCCATCTCGGCGGACCACACGCGATAGTCGTCGGACTGCCATCCGGGCACGTCGAAGAGCACGATGCTGAGGGTGGGGTCGCGGAGCAGCCGCAGATGCTCGCTGGCGTCGATGTGGGCCGCGACGTCGCGGGCGGTCGTGAGCGATCGCTCGACCGCATCGGCATAGCGGTCTGTGCCGTGGGTCGCGAGGCTGAACCAGAACGGCAGTCCCCGCGCTCGACGAGACAGGTGGATCGCGAGGTCAGCAGGGTTCGAGGCACCGCGATCGATCACGTCGAGATAGCTCGCGGTCTGGGCGTGCGCCGCTCGCGCCGTGGCCGGGTCGCGATAGAGCAGGGCGCAGCTGTCGTACGGCGCGAAGAGCCACTTGTGCGGATCGACGATGAAGCTGTCGGCGTTCTCGATCCCGGTGAAGAGCCCGCGCGCGCTCGGCGCTGCCAGGGCGGCGCCACCGTAGGCACCGTCGACGTGCAGCCAGACCCCGAGCTCGGCACACACGGCCGAGGTCGAGACCAGGTCATCGACGATCCCCGCATTCGTCGTGCCGGCGCTGGCGACGACTGCGAAGACCCGCGAGTCGTGCTGCATCGGGTCGTGCTGCATCGAGTCGCGCTGCAGCGCCTCACGAAGAGCGGGACCCGTGAGCCGGCCCCCAGCGTCGGCAGTGACGTCGACGATGTCGACGTCGAGCACAGATGCAGCCGAGCGGATCGAGGAGTGGGCTCCGCCGGTGCAGGCGAGGGCCCAGCCGCCCGCTGGTCGAGCACCTCGACGGGCGCGTGCAGCGGATCGTGCCGCGTGCAGGGCTGAGAGGTTGCCCGACGTCCCGCCGGAGACGAAGGTGCCAACGGCGGTGTCCGGCCAGCCGAGGAGTGTCCGGATCCAGGCGAGCGCCTCGTTCTCCGCGAAGATCGCCCCCGCCCCGGTCTCCCACATGCCGGCGAACACGTTGGCAGCGCTGGTAGCCAGGTCGAAAGCCACTGCTGCTCGCGTCGGAGCACTCGGGATGTAGGCGAGGTTCATCGCGTCGTCCTGTGCCCGTGTCGCCGGCACGAGCACGCGGTCGAACACGTCCAGCGCCGCCGCCGCGCCGATCCCCTCGCGAGTGATCGTCGGGCCTGCGGCGACGCGCAGCAGGTCGGACGCGACGGCCGAGGTCTTGGGGTCCGACGGCTGCACGACCCGGTGCGACACCCAGTCCAGCACCATCCGGGCGGTCGCGGTCTCATCGCCCCAGGGCGACGGCAGGTGCACAGGCTCGGCCATCCCCCCAGTCAACCCTGCCGGACGCAGGGAACCGAACAGCCGGTGGATCCCGGCGCTGGAACCCGCCAACTGACCCTGGCTGAGCAGACGGCCCTACGCTGCGGGCGTGGACTATCGAGGCGGTGGCGGATGACGACGTACGACACGCTCTGGGCCGAGCTCGAGCCGATCGGGCGCGACCCCGGCACGGGCGGGTATCGACGGTTCGCCTTCGACACTGCGGAGCTCGACTGCCGCGAGTGGTTCATCTCCACCGCGGAGGCGCGCGGCCTCGATGTCGAGACCGACCGCAACGGCAACCTCTGGGCCTGGTGGGTGCCTGCGGGCGTCGACGCCTCCCGACCCGCGCTCGTGATCGGCTCGCATCTCGACTCCGTCCCCGACGGCGGTGCCTACGACGGGCCGCTCGGTGTCGTGTCCGCGTTCGCGGCGCTCGATGCCGTGCGCGCGGACGCGGTGAAGCCCGACCGACCGTTGGCCGTCGTGGCGTTCGCCGACGAGGAGGGCGCCCGATTCGGGATCGCGTGCGCCGGTTCGCGGCTCATGACCGGCCAGCTGAGCGCCGACAAGGCGCGCTCGCTCGTCGGGCGCGACGGGATCACCATGGCTGAGGCGATGCGCTCGGCGGGGTTCGACCCTGGCTCGCTCGGACCAGACCCCGATCGCGTGGCTCGTATCGGTGAGTTCCTCGAGCTGCACATCGAGCAGGGGCGCAACCTGATCGAGCAGGGCGCGGCAGTTGGTGTCGCAGAGTCGATCTGGCCGCACGGCCGCTATCGCTTCACCTTCCGGGGGGTGGCCGATCATGCGGGCACCACGCGGATGCAGGACCGGCACGACCCGATGGTGGCCTATGCCCACGCAGCCCTTGCTGCCGACGCTGCGGCGCGGGCCGCAGACGGGCGCGCGACGTTCGGGCGGATCGAGGTCGAGCCCAACGGCACCAATGCTGTCCCGTCGGTCGTCCGTGCCTGGCTTGATGCGCGAGCAGCCGACCAGCCGGCTCTCGACGCGCTCGTCGAGCGCATCTCCGGTGGCGCGTCGGACGGTGCTCGGAGCAGCGGCACGCAGGTCGAGGTCTCGACGGAGTCCACCACACCCCTGCTCTCCTTCGACGTGTCGTTGCGCGACCGCGTCGCTGCGGTGGTCGCCGCCTCCGGCACGACCGGCGCGTCCGGTGGTGTGCCGGTCCTGCCGACCGCCGCAGGCCACGATGCGGGGATCCTCACGAGCGTCGGTGTCCGCGCCGCGATGCTCTTCGTACGCAATCCCACCGGGATCTCCCACTCCCCCAGCGAGTTCGCCGAGCCGGTCGACTGCAACGCTGGTGTCGACGCCCTGGCTGCCGTCGTCACCGACCTTGCTTCCGGGGACGACCGATGACGGTGTTCCGGTGCGCCCTGGCCTGGATCGATGGCGCAGTCACGAACGACGTCGACATCAGCACCGACAACACCGGACGGATCGCCTCGGTCGGGCAGAGCCGCGCATCGATGACGGACGCCGTCGTCCTGCCGGGCGTGGTGCTCCCGGGCTTCGCCAACGCGCACTCGCACGCCTTCCACCGTGCTCTGCGCGGCCGCACGCACGGTGACGGCGGCACCTTCTGGACGTGGCGCGACCGGATGTATCGGGTGGCCCGCACTCTCGACCCTGACTCCTACTACGCGCTGGCGCGCGCGACCTATGGCGAGATGGTGCTCGCCGGCGTGACGAGCGTCGGGGAGTTCCACTACGTGCACCACGCCCCGGACGGCTCGGCGTACTCCGATCCGAACGCCATGGGGGAGGCGGTGCGCGCTGCGGCGCGCGATGCCGGGCTCCGGCTGACCCTGCTGGACACCTGTTATCTCGCCGGGGGGCTCACGGCCGACGGGCACCTGCCGCTCACCGTCGAGCAGCGGCGCTTCACCGACGGCGACGCCGCCCGCTGGAGTGAGAGGTGGGCACTTCTCGTCGACGACGACAACACCCGCATCGGCGCGGCGATCCACTCGGTGCGTGCGGTGCCGCGCGAGCAGATCTCCACGCTTGTCGCGGCGGTCGGCGATCGTCCTGTGCACGTGCACCTCTCGGAGCAGCTCGCGGAGAACACCGCCTGCAAGCAGCACTACGGCCTAACACCGACCGAGCTGCTCGCCGACACCGGGGCGTTGGGGGCGACCACGACGGCCGTGCACGCGACGCACCTCACCGACTACGACATCGAGCTGCTCGGCAGCACAGGCACCTCCACCTGCTTCTGTCCGACGACCGAGCGCGATCTCGCCGACGGCATCGGGCCGGCGACGCAGCTGCGAGACGCGGGGTCGCCGCTGTGCCTGGGCTCTGATCAGCACGCCGTCATCGACCTGCTCGAGGAGGCTCGAGCCCTGGAGATGCACGAGCGCCTCGTGTCCTTCGAACGTGGACGTCTGGCACCTGCCGAGCTCGTGACAGCACTCGCCGAGACCGGCCACCGCGCACTCGGCTGGCCGGACGTGGGACGCATCGCGGTGGGGCAGCGCGCCGATCTCGTCGCTGTGCGCCTCGACACCGTGCGCACTGCGGGCAGCCTGCCCGACCAGATCGTGCTCTCGGCGTTCGCTGCCGACATCGACTCCGTCGTGGTCGACGGCAAGGTCGTCGTGCACAACGGCAGGCACTTGTCGATGGACGTCGCGCAGGAGCTCGACACGACGGTGCGCGCGGTGTGGCGGGGCGCGTCCGCGTGACAGGTGCGCTCGTGCTGCGCGCGTCGGAGCATCGACCGATGCCGTGGGCCAACGGCGGTGGGACGACGTATCAGGTCGCCATCGCGCCGGCGGACGCCGCGCTCGATGACTTCTCGTGGCGCATCAGCCTCGCCGACATCACCACCTCGGGTCCCTTCTCCTCGTTGCCCGGCATCGACCGGCTCCTGGTAGTCATCGACGGTGCCGGGATGGACCTCACTGTCGATGGTGAGACCACGACGATCACTCGGCTCGCACCGATCTCGTTCGCGGGCGAGTCCGTGACGACGTGCGAGCTCACCGCCGGACCGACCCGCGACCTCAACGTCATGACCCGTCGCGGTGCCTGCTTGGCGTCGCTCGCCGTCCTGCACCTCAGCATCGAGACGCCGGTCGTTCTCGACGACGGCGTGACGGTCGTCGTCGTGCTCGACGGTCGCTGCGACATCGAGGACACGGTCCTAGGACTCTCACCGAGGGACGCGCTCGTGGCAACCCGTGGGACCACGTTGACCGGCCAGGCCACGCTCGCGATCGTCACGATCCGAGACGAGCCGACGACGCGCTGACACGGACGGCGTCACCTCACCGCCGCGGCAACCCGGCGACACCCTCAGGTGGGGGTCCTAGGACGCGCGATCGCGGGCCTGGGGACCGCGCTGCTGCGGGAGGTGCGCTCCGCACAGTGGGGATGTCCGACGCGACCGATCGCCTCTAGCGTCGTCGCCGACAGCCTCTCTGCAGCATGGACTTATCACTAGTCCTCCTCCTCGAACGGAGCTCACCATGAGCACCTCGCTCTCCAACGCCCAGGTCACCACCGCGACGCTGGACGAACACCTGGTCCAGCGCGCGGCCGTCGTGGTCGGGCTCGGAGGGATCGCCCTCGTCCACCTGCTCGATGTGGAAGACCGGCTCACCGAGGTGCCCTACATCGGATGGCTCTTCGTCGCGATCATCGTCGCCTCGCTGGCGGTCGCGTCACTGCTCATCCGGTCCGACGACCGCCGCGCGTGGGCCGCTGCGGGGCTCATCGCCGGCGCCACGATCATGGGATACGTCGTCACCCGGACCATCGGCATGCCGAACGACGGCGGGGACGACATCGGCAACTGGACCGAGCCGCTCGGTCTCGCCTCGCTCATGATCGAGGGCATCGTCGTGGTGCTCGCCGTCTCACGCCTTCGCTCCCGGAGCTGAGGCCAGCGGCGCGCAGTTCTGGCCTTCCGCGCGCCACGCACGCACTGAGCCTCACCTGACGTCCCCTGCCTGAGGCCAGCGTGGCATCCTGCCGGGCATGACGAGCCACGACGAGCTGCTCCGCCGAACGCACGACGCCCTCTCCGCCTGCGGGGTCACCGTGTCCCCCGGGGACGGATGGACGGCGCGCTCTCCCGTCGACGGCGGCAGTCTCATCTCGGGGGCAGCGGCCGACAGTGACGCGGTGTCGTCGGCGATCGACGCGGCGCAGGACGCCTTCCTGGTCTGGCGCACAGTTCCGGCGCCAGCTCGCGGCGCCCTCGTCAAGCGGCTCGGTCGGCTTCTCGAGGAGCACCGCGAGCACCTCGCCGACCTCATCACGGTCGAGGTCGGCAAGATCCGTTCGGAGGCGCTCGGCGAGGTGCAGGAGATGATCGACATCTGCGACTTCGCCGTCGGGCTGTCGCGGCAGCTCGACGGTCGCACGATGCCCTCGGAGCGTCCCGGTCACCGGCTGATGGAGACCTGGCACCCGGTCGGCGTGGTAGCGGTGATCTCCGCGTTCAACTTCCCCGCCGCCGTCTGGTCGTGGAACACCGCGCTCGCCCTCGTCTGCGGCGACAGCGTGATCTGGAAGCCCTCGGAGCTGACTCCGCTCACGTCTCTCGCGTGCACCGCACTGCTCGACCGGGCGATCGCGGAGTCCGGGGCACCGCCCCACGTGCACATCACCGTGCTCGCGGACCGCGACAGCTGCGCGGCCCTGCTCGACGACGTGCGGGTCGCGGTCGTCAGCGCCACCGGCTCCGAGCGTATGGGCGCACTGGTGGCACCGCGGGTTGCAGCGCGCTTCGGCCGCAGCATCCTTGAGCTGGGCGGCAACAACGCTGCAGTGGTCGCACCCTCGGCCGACCTCGATCTCGCTGTGCGCGGCATCGTCTTCGCCGCCGCCGGCACCGCGGGCCAGCGCTGCACCACGATGCGACGCGTCATCGCGCACAGCTCCGTCGCCGACGAGGTCGCCGAGCGCGTCGCGGCGGCGTTCGCCGGGCTCATCGTCGGGGACCCGTTCGAGACGGACACCTTGGTCGGACCTCTGATCAACCAGGCCGCCTACGACCGGATGCAGACATCGCTGAGACGGGCACAGTCGGCAGGCGGAGTCGTGGGCACGGGTGGCGACCTCGTCGACGTCGCCGGATCCGAGTCGTTCTATGTCCGCCCGGCTCTGGTGCGGATGCCGACCCAGGCCGACGTCGTGCGCGAGGAGACGTTCGCACCCCTGCTGTACGTCATGACCTACGACGACTTCGACGAGGCGGTCACGATGCACAACGAGGTGCCACAGGGACTGTCGTCCAGCATCTTCACGCTGCACCAGCGCGAGGCCGAGCTCTTCATGTCGGCGGCCGGTTCGGACTGCGGCATCGTCAACGTCAACATCGGGACGTCCGGTGCCGAGATCGGCGGCGCCTTCGGCGGTGAGAAGACCACCGGCGGTGGCCGCGAGTCGGGCTCGGACGCGTGGCGCGGCTACATGCGTCGCGCGACCAACACCATCAACTACTCCACGTCGTTGCCGCTGGCCCAGGGGGTGAACTTCGGATGACCGAGCGTCCCGAGCGTCGCCTTCCGGAGGCGGCGCAGGTCGTCATCATCGGTGGTGGCGTCATGGGAGCCAGCACCGCGTTCCATCTGGCCGAGGCGGGAGTCACCGACGTCGTGCTCATCGAGCGCGGCGATCTGGCGGGTGGCTCCACGGTCAAGTCGGCCGGAGGAGTGCGCGCCCAGTTCTCCGACGCGGTCAACATCGCCCTGGGTGCACGCAGCCTCGATGCCTTCGAACGGTTCGGATCTCGGCCTGGTGCCGACATCGACTTTCACCAGGTCGGCTATCTCTTCCTGCACTCTGATCCTTCTGCACTGGCCGCGGCGCGGGAGTCAGTGGCTCTGCAGAACTCACTCGGTGTCCCGACGAGGTTGCTCAGTGCGGAAGACGCGGCCGCGCTGAGTCCAGGCGTCGTGACCCACGACGTGCTCGGGGCGACGTTCCACTCGCGCGACGGTCATTGCAGCCCCGAGTCGGTGGTGCAGGGGTATGCGAAAGCGGCTCGGGCACTGGGTGCGACCGTCCTCACGGGAGTCGAGGCGCTCGACATCGACGTGTCGGGTGACCAGATCACAGCGGTCGTGACCACTTCGGGCACGGTCCGGACGGCGACGGTCATCTGCGCAGCCGGCGCATGGTCGCGGTCGCTCGCGGCACGGGTCGGGGTCGACCTGCCGATCGATCCGCTGCGACGCCAGATCCTCGTGACCGAACCGCTCGACGACTCGCTCCTCGCCCAGTTCCCCGACCGGATGCCGATGACGATCGACGCCTCGTCGACGTTCTACCTGCATCGTGAAGGGCCCGGGGTGCTCATCGGGATGTCGTATCAGGCTGAGGAGCCGGGCTTCCACGACAGCTACAGCGAGGACTGGCTACCTGACCTGATGGACGCCATGGAGCGTCGTGCACCAGCACTGCTCGACGTCGGGATCGCCCATGGCTGGACCGGCTTGTACGAGGTCACGCCCGACGACAATGCCTGCGTCGGCGAGGCGGCTTCGGTGACTCGGTTCCTCTACGCCGCCGGCTTCTCCGGCCATGGGTTCCTGCAAGGTCCCGCAGTAGGGGAAGTCATGCGGGACCTCTGGCTGCGCCGCACTCCCGTGGTCGACGTCAGCTCACTGAGCGCCGACCGCTTCTCGACCGGTGCGCGCATCCTCGAACGCAACATCGTCTGATCGTCGCGGCGCAGGACGCACCGCTACGGACGGTCCAGAGGTCGCGACTCGTCGACGACGGGCATGACGCTCTCGACGACGGGAGCGCGAGCCACGACCGTGTCCGCCACGGAATGACGCGGGTCTACCACGACCAGGCGACGACTTCGGCTGACGAGGAACACCGACCACAGCAGCCCGATCACGCCGGCGGCCATGAGGATGTAGCCCACCGTGCTCACATCCATGCCGAGAATCGTGGTCGCCTTGACCGCGAAGGCCAGGATGGCGCCTGCGGCGAGAAGGATGATGCTCAAGCCGATACCCATGATGGTGCCTCTCAGTTGGTGGGCGAGCGTCGATCGGCTCGCCGGGGCGGGACATGTGGAGCAATGACGTACGTGCGCCGGGCCTCAGGCGGCCGAAGGCACTGCCCCCGGCTGTGCTCCTGAACCTGTCGGTGACGGCGTCACCTCCGGCGCTGAGGTGGTCTGTCCGGTCGAGGACGCGGAGGGACGTCGCGTGCGGATCTTGACCCGTGCGGCCATCAGGTGTCCTCAGATTCGGGTGCGGCACCAGCGAGATCCTGCTCGGACAGGGACATGAGCGCTCGTGCCTCGGTGACGGAGTGTGCGTACTGCATGGCGTGGTCGAGACCGGTGATCGCCAGCACGCGACGCACTGCGCCCCGCGCATCTGCCAGCACCAGCCGCGATCCGTGCCGCCGGTGCCGGCGCGATGCCGTGATGAAGCACGACAGTGTCACCGAGTCGACGAACGTGGTCTTCCCGAGGTCGACCACCACGTCCGATTCGGGATCGAGCTCGCCGAGCTCGGCGTTCACCGCCTCGGCGGTGGCGATGTCGAGCTCTCCGTGGAATGCGACCACGATGACGTCGCGGGGCGACGGGTGCTCCTGACCTTCGATCACGCTCGACGTCCCTTCACGGTTGACGGACGTCCACCTGGTGCGGTCGGCACTGACCAGCCGACGGCGCGCCCAGGTGGGCGTGCGGATCGACGACTAGTCCTTCAGCGCGTCCTTGACCTTCTCGCCGCTCTGCTTGAGGTCCGCCTTCGTCTGGTCGAGCTTGCCCTCGGCCTCGAGGGAGTCGTTGCCAGTCACCGTGCCGGTTGCTTCCTTGGCCTTGCCGAGCGCGTCCTGGGCGGCGTTCTTGATCTTGTCCTCGGTGCTCATGGCGAGCTCCTCTCTCGGTGCGGATGGTGCGGTGCGTCGGGTTACCCGACGTGGTTGGCCTCAAACGTGCCGCCGTCACCTCGTCATGCGACATCGATCCGGCTCGCTGCGCCGGTCTGCTCGATCTCGAGGTCGTCGTCGACCGAGGACTCCCCGGTGACTCGTCGGACAACGCGGTCATAGGCACTCGCCAGCTCGACCGCTACGCGGTCCCACGCGAACCTCCCGAGTGCTCGGTCAGCGCCCGCCAACCCGAGCGCCTCCACGCGGAAGTCGTCCCGGACGACGTCGCGGACCGCCCGCAGCACGGCAGCGGAATCCTTCTCGGCGACGAAGAACCCCGTCACCCCGTGCACGACGAGCTCACGTTGTGCCTCGACCGGCGTCGCGACCACGGCCACTGCACAGGCCATGGCCTCGGCGACGAAGTCGGGGCGCCCGGGTGATCCCGCCAGCGCCAGCGCGACGTGCGCCGACCGTAGCCACCACGCCTTCTCCCGAGGCTCTCGGAACCAGGACACCAGAACTCGGTCCCGGACGCCGATGGCCTCGGCGCGGCGCAGAAGCTCGTCCTGCTGCTGCCCTACGACGTCGCGGTGGTCCGCCCCACCCAGCGCGACGAGCTCGAGGTCGTCCTGGTGCGCCAGAGCGAGCACGGCTTCGTCGAGTCCTGTCGACTCTGTCGCGAGCTCCACCACCAGTCGGTGACGCGGAGTGCGGTTGGCCATCGGACCGCGACGCAGGAACGTCGTCGTGTCGACGCCGACCGGTAGCGTGACCGACTTCGACCGCCCGATGCCGGCGCGCATGAGCCTGTCCTCCTGAGCCGAGCTGCGTACGAGCAGCGCATCCGCACCCGCGGCGACCCGGCCGAGCTCATCGGGATCTGCGCTGTCGTCTATGGACCCTTCGTGCAGCGACAACACCCAGGGCACCCGGCCCGTGCACGAAGCACGGGCGTCGGCGCCGGCTCGTGCGCCGAAGGCGTGCACGAGGTCGACTCCGGCGAGAGATCCGACAGAGGAACGCACATCGACGACGTGCCCCGTCGCCCGCAGAGCATCGCGCAGCACGCTGGTCGACCACGTCGGGCTCGGGTCCCTCGGATCGACGACGAAGCGGACATGGAGTCCTGCGTTCATGCCGATTTCCCCCTCGTCTCGAAACGGGCCCACACAGTCTTACCGCCCTCGCACGGCAGCCATCCCCACTCGTCAGCGACGGCGTCGACGATCGACAGCCCCCGTCCCCGGTCGGAGCTCGGATCGACGGGGTGAAGCAGGCCCATGGTCGGGCGATGGTCCTCGACCTCGACCCGGATCTCTCCGGGACGTCCGACGACGTGAAGCCGTGTCACGCCGCCTCCGTGCTCCACACCGTTGGAGACCAGCTCACCCGCAGCCAGCACCACATCGTCGGGAGCCTCGAGGCCCTCGAAGGCCCCGAGCACGCCGACAAGATCGCTGCGCCACGACGTGGGTCGACCGAGATCGGTCGGGGCGTCGTAGGAGAACGAGACGACGGCTCCGTGGGACAGGCGTTGGCGGTCCATGGTGGGCCCCGTACCCGTGCTCACCGATCCCAAACAGGGCCGGGGCCAACGTGACCAGTAGTCGGACGGTTCCGCTGTGAGCGCATCCGTCGGTCGGCCCGAGCTGGTTTCGCGAGGGCGCTCTGGGGCATTGCGCCATCTAGCGCCTCTGCCACCACGACCACCTCGCGACGAAGGAGCAGCTATGTCGATCATGTCGCCAAGCCCCAGTCCGTCTCAGACGCAGGGCACGATCGAGAACGCCACGGGCGCCGGTATCAGCATCGTCGCCGTGGTCCTGTTCATGGTGGCCCTCACCCTCGTACTTGCCGCCGCAGCCCGGTTCCGCGGTCGTCGCCCACCCGTGCAGCCCGATCCCGACAAGCCCTTCGCCAACCCGTGACCACATGACACCTCCCGACCGGCTCACGACGAAGGAGATCCACGTGGACAAGCAGCATCCCGACCCGTCCCCCGCTCAGCCTGATCCGACGGCGTCCTCGGACGGCGATGGTCCATGGACCGAGGCCCCCATCACGCAAGACCCGCACCAGGACCGCTCGGTCGAGCGCGTCATGGGGCAGACCCATGAGTACGGCGACGGAGATGCGACAGACGAGGGCTGAACAGCGTCAGCGCCGGCTCACGCCTTCCTCGGACGATTCGGTTTGGCAAGGACGACGGCGGGTACGTCGGGCCCCCACCACGTGCATCACTCCCTGACCACCGCACTGAATCGAAGGAGCACTCACATGTCGAGGTCCGAGCTGGCTTGGCGGTCACTGCACGACCTGGGTCTCGCGACCTGGTTCGGCGGAAGCGTTTTCGGCTCCGTCGCCCTTCCGCACGAGTCGCCAGCAGACGCGACCGGCAGCACCGAGGCCGCTGTCAGCGAGCAGCTCGAGGGCGAGTCCTGGCAGCGTTTCTCCCCCGTGCTCACCGGTGCGATGGTCGCCCACCTCATCGGCGGCGCAGGACTGATCTTCTGGAACCGCGGACGCCACAAGCACCAGGACGGCGTCATGGCCACGACGGTCGCGAAGTCAGCACTCACTGTCGCGGCGGTGGGACTGACGATCGGTGCTGCCGTGCAGGGCACGAAGGCGGAGCGTCTGCGCCACCAGGCGGAAGACGGCGACTCGAGCCTGGCCCTCGCCGACGAGCGCGAGCGGATCGAGCGCCAGATGCGCGTCATCGGGCCGCTCATCCCCGCCGCAACGGGGGTACTTGTCGTGCTCGGTGCCCTCGAGGGCGAGGAGCAGCGCCCCCGCGAGGTGGCACTCGGCCTGCTCACGTCTGCGGGCAAGACCGTCCGCGACCACCTGTCGGACTCGGTCCACGGCGTCCAGGGATCACTGCGCGACGCGTTGCCCGAGTCCGTACAGCACGCACTGCCCGGGGCGGCCTGAGACCG
>JANXWJ010000298.1 GCA_025351185.1 Candidatus Nanopelagicales bacterium | reverse complement strand
GTGCGCGCGCTGCTCGGGCCGGGCGGTGCCGCCGCCGGGGCCGACGCGGTGCATGTGCACGGGGGAGTGGTGTCGCCGTTCGCCTATCCCGGTGCGCGCGTCGCACGAGCGCTCGGGCTGCCGACCGTCGTCACCATCCACGGCGTGTGGGGTGGCGTTTTCGGGCCGGCCGCGCGCCTTGCCGACACGGTCACGCACTGGACGAGATTCGGTGTCGTGCTCACCGCCGTCAGTGATGCCGCCGCCGACCCGATCCGCCGCATCGTGGGCCCCGATGTCACCGTGACGCTCATCCCCAACGGCATCGACGTCGAGCGCTGGCGACTGCCGCAGGTGGCGGGTGATCCCGACGAGGTGCGCCTCGTCGCCGTGATGCGACTCGCACCGCGCAAACGCGCGATGCCGTTGGTACGCATGGGAGAAGCCGCATCACGCACTCTCCCCTCCGGGCGTCGGTTGCGGCTGACGATCGTCGGCAGCGGTCCGATGCAGTCACAGGTGCAGCGACACGTCGACAGGCACGACCTCGCCCACGGTCGCTACTCCGTCGACCTCGCAGGTCGCCTCACCCCCGACGAGGTCCGGGCCACGCTCGCGGCCTCCGACGCCTTCATCGCGCCCGCGCTCCTCGAGTCGTTCGGCATCGCGGCGCTCGAGGCACGCACCGTCGGTCTCCCGGTGCTGGCCTACGCCGCGACGGGTATCTCCTCCTTCGTACGCGATGGCATCGAGGGCCTCCTCGCGACCGACGACCGTGCCATGGTCGACGCCATCACCCGGATCGCGAGCGACGACGACCTGCGCGAGCAGATCACCCTGCACAACCGCACGACCGACCCCGAGCAGTCATGGCCCGACGTCCTCGAGACCGTCGACGCCGCCTACGCCGAAGCCCGGAACCGCGCCACCGCGTAGGGTTGGAGGGTGACTTCTTCAGCTGCGCACGCCGAGGCGCTCGCGCCGCTCGACGGGCTCCGGGTGGTCAAGGGTCACGGCACGGGCAACGACTTCGTGCTGGTGCCCGATCCTGACTCGAAGCACGACCTCACGCCGGCCCAGGTGCGCGCACTGACCGACCGGCACTTCGGGATCGGTGGCGACGGCGTGCTGCGCGTCGTGCCGACAGCGACGTGTCCTGAGGTGGCTGACCAAGCCGGGATCGCGCACTGGTTCATGGACTATCGCAACCACGACGGCAGCACCGCCGAGATGTGCGGCAACGGCGCGCGCGTGTTCGCGCGCTATCTGGTCGAGTCCGGGCTCGAGGCAGGACCGACCTTCTCGATCGCGACCCGCGGCGGAGCCCGCGGCGTGCGCATCGAGAACGACGGTGACGTCACGATCGACATGGGCACCGCGACGACCCCGCTGCTGCGCGCGATGCCGGTCGTCTCCGTCGGTCACACGAGCTGGAACGGCAGCGGCGTGATCGTGCCCAACCCGCACTGCGTCGTGTTCGTGGACGACGCTGACGAGCTGGTGGCACTGGATCTGTCGGCGGCGCCGAAGGTCGAGCCGCGGGCGATGTTCCCCGATGGTGTCAACGTGGAGTTCGTCCATCGTGTCGGCGCGCACAGCGATCATCACGTGCAGATGCGCGTGCACGAGCGCGGAGTCGGAGAGACGCTCTCGTGCGGCACCGGCGCGGTCGCCGTGATGGTCGCGACCGCAGCGCGCGACGAGGCACCGATGGCGACGGCCTATACCGTCGACGCCCCCGGTGGCACCGTCGTCGTCACCCGCCGCGCCGACGCCCACCTCGAGCTCCGCGGCCCCGCCACCCTCGTCGCCACCCTCACCCTCGGCCCCCGCACCACCCCACCCCCCTGATGAATGTGCCCCAACGTGCGCTAGGCGCACGTGATCTTCCCCTGTCACGGCCGCGTGGTGCCCGAACCTGCCCGCGCAGTGATCCGACCCAGCCAGTCCCCGTCCGACCTGAGCCCGCGTGAGGAGACCGTCATGACCGACACGGCTGTCGAGATCGATGTCGACGATGCGGCTGCGTTCACCCCGGCGGTGTCCGGGCTCATCGGGTCGCTCGGCGGTGGCTGGATGATCTCCTCGCAGGCGAAGGCGTTCACCATCGAGCACGGTCTGCGCGGTCGCCAGGGCTACGTCCTGGGTCGTGGCAGCGTGCTCGGCGACGTCGACGCCGATGTCGTGACCTCAGCGTTCGGCTTCTGGCCCGCCGATGTGATCCGCGAGGCGTGGGACGGCGGTCGCGCGGTGCTCGACGTGGCGACGGCGCGTCCGGCGTACGCCGAGACCTGCCGCAGCTGGGGTCGCGCCCGCCTCGCCGGGCTGGCCGACCCCGGCCGGCTCGCGGAGCTGCTGTCGTGGGTCGTCGACGGGCTCGACGTCGCGGGACTGCCGCTCTTCGCCGGCTGGCGTGCGGTGCCGCTGCCGGCCGACGACCTCGGCCGGGCCTACCAGCTGCTGCAGGTGATGCGGGAATACCGCGGCGGCGTGCACCTCGTCGCATCCCTCGCCTCAGGCCTCACCCCGCTGCAGGCCGTGCTCGCCGGACCCGGCGGCGAGGGCAACGCGGCCTTCTTCGGGTGGGAGCCGCCGTTCGAGGCTGCCTATCCCTACTCCGGCACCCGCACCGACGCCGAGACGCTCACCGACCGCCTCGTCTCACCGGCCTACGACATCCTCGGCCACGACGAGCGCACCCACCTCCTCACGCTCCTGCACTCAGCCGCAGCACAAGCCAACGCCACCAAACCCGCCTGACCCGCGCAGCCGACTCGGTCCCGGCCCCCCGAGTTCGCCCGAGCGCGAACGACGCCGGATTGCGTTCGCGATCAGCGGGTACGCCGTGGCACTCTGGAGGTCATATGACTGCACCCCTGGACGAGCGCGACCCTCGTGACACCACCCACGCCGCCGCGGCCGGCACCGGCGCCCGGCCTGCGAGCGCTGCAGCGATACGCGGTGCTCGCCGGCTGAGCCCCGCTGACCTCGCGGCGGACGCGCTCGAGCGCGAGCTCGACGAGAGCGCCTTCGATGCGCTCGAGGCTTATGACGACAGCGACCACCCGGCCGACGAGGAGCCCACCGCAGGCTCGCTCGACCTGGCCGACCGTGCGGCGCTGCGCCGTGTGCAGGGACTCTCGACCGAGCTCACCGACGTCACCGAGGTCGAATACCGGCAGATCCGCCTCGAGCGGGTCGTTCTCGTCGGTGTCTGGACCGAGGGCACGGTCGAGGATGCCGAGCGCAGCCTCGCCGAGCTCGCCCGGCTCGCGGAGACCGCAGGATCGGTCGTGGTCGACGGGTTGATCCAGCGCCGCGACCGACCCGATCCCGCGACGTACATCGGCTCGGGCAAGTCGCGCGAGCTGCGCGATGTCGTCGTCGAGAACGGCGCCGACACCGTCATCGTCGACGGTGAGCTCACGCCCGGCCAGCTGCGCCAGCTCGAGGACGTCGTCAAGGTGAAGGTCGTCGACCGCACCTGGCTGATCCTCGACATCTTCGCGCAGCACGCACGCAGCCGAGAGGGCAAGGCGCAGGTCTCGCTCGCGCAGATGCAGTATCTCCTCCCGCGCCTGCGCGGCTGGGGTGAGTCGCTCTCGCGGCAGGGCGGTGGCGCCGGCGGCTCGGGCGGCGGTGTCGGCACGCGCGGCCCGGGTGAGACGAAGATCGAGACCGACCGTCGTCGGATCCGCACCACGATGAGCAAGCTCCGCAAGGAGATCAAGGAGATGAAGACCGCACGCGACACCCAACGCGCCGACCGTCGTCGCCACGGCGTGCCCAGTGTCGTCATCGCCGGCTACACCAACGCCGGAAAGTCCAGCCTGCTCAACCAGATCACGGGTGCGGGAGTGCTCGTCGAGGACTCCCTGTTCGCCACTCTCGACCCGACCGTACGTCGTGCCACGACGCCCGGTGGTCGCGACATCACCGTTGCCGACACCGTCGGGTTCGTCCGCCACCTCCCCCACCAGCTCGTCGAGGCGTTCCGCTCGACGCTCGAGGAGGTCACCGACGCCGACCTCGTGCTGCACGTGGTCGACGGCAGCGATGATGACCCCGAGGGCCAGATCACCGCGGTGCGCGCCGTGCTCGCCGACATCGGCGCACAGCACGTGCCCGAGCTCATCGTGGTCAACAAGGCGGATGCCGCAGACCCGCACGTGGTCGCGCGCATCCTCAACCGCGAGCCGCACTCGACCGTGGTGAGCGCGAAGACCGGCGAGGGCATCGCCCATCTGCTCACCCTCATCGAGGCCGACCTCCCGCACGGAGCCGTCGCGATCGACCTCGTGGTGCCCTACACCCGCGGCGATCTCGTCGCCCGCGCGCACCGCGAGGGTGAGCTCGAGACGGTCGAGCACCTCGAAGGCGGCACCCGCCTCGTCGGCCGGGTCAACGAGCCGCTGGCCGGCGATCTCGTCGCGGCCGCCGAGGCCGCAACTGCCTGAGCCGCACGGGATGTCCTACGTCCCACGCGGGCGTCCGGCGCTGGTCGGCGCGGATGAACCGGGACCACCACGAGGATGCGATACGGGGTGAGCGGGTCCGCCGGATCCGGCGGTGGACGCGGACGGACGCGACCGGAGGACCCAGCCGGTGAGCGACCCTCGTCGAGCCGGTCGATCATGCGTCCACGCTGGGTCGGGGCGCAGGGCGAGTCGCGGCGGTCGCCGTGCGCCCAGCCACTGTTGAGCGAACCAGCGAACCAGCGGACTGCGCAGGGTGCCGACAGGGCCGTGCGCCGTGGGCCACCGCGGCGTCGATGGCGAGCGCCACCGCGATGGTGCGGGGGACGACGACGAGCGACGCCCGGAGCCCGACGGGCGTGGCGAGATGGTCGGCAGCAGCATCGCCACGTACGCGATTGCGCCCGGTGCCGGCGGCCGGTCGAGGTGGCTGCTGTGCACGACGTGCCCGGGCGACGCGGGGCGGTGGACGGGCGGGGCTCGACGCGCTCGGAGCCTGGTTGGATCAGGGGGTGAGCACCCCCGACGAGCCGACGACCAAGGCACCCGGCACCAGCGGCCCGGTCGGGTCTGCCGTGGCGTCGGCGCTGGCTGCTGCGGTCGAGGCTCTCGGTGGCGAGGACCGCGAGGGACAGCTTGCGATGGCCGAGGCCGTCGCGTCGACGCTCGGCGGTGCGGGGCACCTTCTCGTGCAGGCGGGCACGGGCACCGGGAAGTCGCTGGCCTATCTCGTGCCCGCGATCCTGCACGCGACCTCCCCCGACCGGCGGGTGATCGTCGCGACGGCGACCCTGGCTCTGCAGCACCAGCTCATCTCGCGCGACCTCCCGCGGGTGGCCGACGCGCTCGAGTCGCTCCTGGGCCGTCGACCGACGTATGCCGTGCTCAAGGGTCGGCACAACTACATCTGCCTCGACCGCCTGCACCGCGGCGTCACCGACCGCGAGGACTCCGACGACGATGCGCTGTTCGCCGCCCCCACGACGGCTCTCGGGAAGCAGGTGAAGGACCTGCGCGAGTGGGTCGACGAGACCGAGACGGGAGACCGCGACGACCTGCCGTTCGCCGTCGACGGCCGGGTGTGGCGCGGGGTGTCGGTGTCGGGCCGTGAGTGCGTCGGCGCGCAGAAGTGCGCCTACGGCCAGGAGTGCTTCGCCGAGGCCGCGCGTGCGCGGGCGGTCGAGTCGCAGGTCGTGATCACCAACCACGCGATGCTCGCGATCCACACCCTCGACAACGTCCCGGTGCTGCCCGAGCACGACGCGGTCGTGATCGACGAGGGGCACGAGCTCGTCGACCGGGCCACGGCGGCGGTCACCAACGAGATCAGCTCCTCGATGCTCGAGCGCGCGGTCTCGCGTGCCCGGCGCCTGCTCGAGGCCGACCTCGTCGAGCGTCTCGAGGCGGCCGGCGAGGCGCTCGAGATGGAGCTGGTGGCACGCGCCGAGGGGCTGTTCGGGCCCGTACGCATCGAGAAGGTCGAGGGCTCGCTGCTGCTCGCGCTGGCCTCGGTCCGCGACACGACGCACGCCGCGATCAGCAAGCTGGCCGCCGACGCGTCGAGCAGGGACGACCAGGAGGCCAACGCCGCGAAGTCGCGCGCCCGGGGTCTCCTCGGCGAGGTGCACGACGTCGCGGGCGAGCTGCTCGCGCTCGACGAGGAGAAGGTCGCGTGGCTCGACCCCGGCGACCGGCGCAGCCCGTCCCTGCGCATCGCTCCGCTGACCGTGGCCGGGCTCCTGCGTGCGTCGTTGTTCGACGAGTCGCGCGTCGTCGTGACGAGCGCCACCATGCAGCTCGGAGGCTCGTTCGAGCCGGTCGCGCGCTCCTTCGGCCTCCCGGTCGACGGCACGAAGAGCGCCGACGGCGCGTGGTCCGGGCTCGACGTCGGATCACCGTTCGACCATGGGCGCCAGGGGATTCTCTATGTCGCGACCAAGGTGCCACCGCCCGGGCGCGACGGCACCGACACCGCAGCGATGGACGAGCTCGCTGATCTCATCGCCGCCGCCGGCGGTCGCACCCTCGCGCTGTTCTCGTCCTGGCGCGGTGTCGAGAAGGCCGCCGAGCACCTCGCCGAGTCGCTGCCCGATCGCCTGCTCGACCGGCAGATCGTGCCGCTCGACGTACCCGTCCTGGTGCAGAAGCGCGGCGACTCGGTGGCCGACCTGGTGTCGCGCTTCGCCGGTGATCCGCGCTCGGTGCTGCTCGGCACGCTGTCGCTGTGGCAGGGCGTCGACGTGCCGGGTGCGGCGTGCCACCTCGTGGTGATCGACCGGATCCCGTTCCCGCGCCCCGACGACCCGCTCGTCGCCGCGCGCTCCCGCCACGCCGAGGACACCGGCGGCAACGGCTTCACCGCGGTCTCCGTGCCGCGTGCCGCGCTGCTGCTCGCGCAGGGCGTCGGACGTCTCATCCGCAGCTCGACCGACCGCGGCGTGGTCGCCGTGCTCGATCCGCGCCTCGCGACCGCGAGGTACGGCGACTACCTCCGCAAGTCGCTGCCCCCGTTCTGGTTCACCACCGACGGCACCCTCGTGCGCCAGAGCCTGACCCGCCTCGACGAGCTGGCGGCCGAGGCCGAGCAGACAGCCCCGAAGTCGTCGTTCAACCCCGCGCCGAAGCCCCCAGCACGCAAGAAGAAGCCCAAGCCGCCAGCCTGACGCGATCCGCACCCTGGAGACGGCTCAGCAGCAGGTGCTCGACTTCGTGGAGAGCCTGCTCGGTAGCAACCATCCTGCCGCAGCCCCGATCCCCCGGCAGGACAAGGTCCCGAGACGGGGGAGGCGCCAGCGTTACTAGAAGCGCGTCGCAGGGAGTCCGCATGTGCTGACGCTGCCCCCGGCAAAGACAACGAAGAGGTGGCGTGGACGCGGGAAGTTCGTCGCATCCACGCCACCTCAGGTGTTGCTCGCCAGTCGATGTGTAACCAGGACGGGCTAGAGCCCGTTGTGGTTACACATCAACGGGTCAGAGCTGGTCGACGGGTCAGAGCTTGCGGAGTACGGCGACGACCTTGCCAGCGATGCGGGCGTGGTCGCCGTCGATGGGGGAGAAGTCCTTGTTGGCCGGGAGCAGCTTCACGTGGCCGTTCTTGCGCTGGAAGGTCTTCACGGTCGCCTCGTCGTCGAGCATCGCCGCGACGATGTCGCCGTTGACGGCATCCGGCTGGCTGCGCACGACGACCCAGTCACCGTCGCAGATCGCGGCGTCGATCATCGACTCGCCGACGACCTTGAGCAGGAAGAGCTCACCATCGCCGACGAGCGAGCGCGGCAGCGGGAAGACCTCTTCGATCGACTGCTCCGCGAGGATCGGGCCACCGGCGGCGATGCGACCGATGACCGGTACGTAGGTCGCCTCCGGCATGGAGTCGCCGATGCCGGTCAGGTCGACCGACGCGTCGACCTGGTCGACGATCTCCATGGCGCGGGGGAGTCGCGGGTCGCGGCGGAGGTAGCCCTTCCGCTCCAGTGCGTTGAGCTGATAGGCCACCGACGACGGTGAGGTGAGGCCCACGGCCTCGCCGATCTCGCGCATCGACGGCGGATAGCCGCGCGTCTCGACGGCGGTGCGAATGGTGGAGAGCACGATCCGCTGTCGCGCTGTCAGCCCGTCGACATCGGAGACGCCCGCGGTCGGGGAGATCGGCACGACCTTGGGTCGGCCGGCCTTGCGGGGCGGTGTGGCGGGCTTGCGGGTGGTGGCCATGTGAGCTCCCTTGCCGTGGGTATCCGTGCGGGTGCCGTGCGCGCGTGCGTCGAGCGGGGTCGTACGGGGGTCGGGCTCGTCGGGCTGGCTGAGCTGGTCGGGCGGGCTGAGCTCGTCGGGCGGGCCGAGCTGGTGGGGCGGGTCGAGCTGGTCGGACTGGTCGGACTGTCGGACCCCCTCAGCAGACTCGGACACGAGCCGAGGTCAGCCGGGCGACTGGGAGACACGGTAGCGAGTTCGGACAGATGTTCCAAACATCTGTACGGAAATGCTTGCTTCGGCGAGTCGCGAGTGCTAGAAATCAGATGTGCGTTCGATAGAACACCCGTTCGGATCCCCTCCGAACGGACGATCGACCCGACGCTAGCCCGGCCAGCATCACCAGCCCGCATAGCTCGACTGCACTGCCACACCCAGCCAGACAGGCACTACAGACGCAGACGCGAGAACGACCCGGATGACGATCACAGCAGGAGGCACCCGATGGCCACGATGACTCTCACCGCACCGGCCGCACGTCGCACGGTCGTCGTGCGTCGCGCCACCCGCGCGTTCGGTCCGGTCACCACGCCGACCGTCCAGATCCCCTCTGCCGCAACGCTCTACGCCGCCACCCCCACCGGTGTCCGCACCGTCATCGAGGTGCCGGCGCCCGCCGCTGCCACGACTGCCTCAGCGCCGATCCGGCTCACGCAGCGCGGCCGTCACCTCGCGCGCACCGCGGTCGTCGCCCTCGCGCTCGTCGCGGCCCTGGCGTTCTCCATCGCGGGGCACAGCGCCAGCTCCCAGGCCACCGACGGCCCCGCCGTCGCCGCGACCACGACTGTGGTCGTGCAGCCGGGCCAGACGCTGTGGAGCGTCGCCCGCACGCTGAGCCCCGACACCGACGTCCGCGAGACGGTCGCCCGGATCCAGGAGCTCAACGGCCTCACCGGCGCGTCGCTGAAGCCGGGCCAGAGCCTCATCGTCCCCGTGATCGGCTGACCCAGGTGATCGCCACGACCGGCGACAACGGCCTGCTCATCCTCAAGGTCGAGCCCCACACCTCCTACCGGCTGTCCGAGGACTTCCTCGGGAGCTACACGGTGGAGCCCCTCGACGAGGACGACCTCGCCGACGCCCTCGCGGCAGAGGCCGAGGTCGCCCGCTTCGCGAGCATCACCCAGCAGCTCCTCAGCCAGCTCGCGCGGCCCGCGGCAGACGACCGCCGCACCGCCTGACGCCGCATCCCTGACGCTGCCGCACCCACGCCCCGGCGCTCAGACTGGTCGTGTGGCTGTTTCCAGCCTTCAGAAGCGACCACACGATCAGTCTCACCGCACCGAATCGCGCGCCGCCCGAGGTTGTCCACACCTAGATGTAGGGGAGGGCAGGGGTGTCGGGGCGCTAGATGGTGTGGTTTCGCCGGGTCGCGACACGCCGCGACACGCCGGGGTGGAGGGCGTCCGTGCGAGGCCGTACGAATGGGGCGACGCCCGAGTTCCCCTGCAATCTCCGGCGTGTCGCGACCGTGGCCTCACGGCATGCGAAGCGCGGCTCGCGGACGCCTCACGACGGACCTTGCGTCTGTCGGAGGTGGGGTCTACGGTTCCCACATCTAGTACTTACACGGCTGTAAGTCATCCACAGGTTGTGGTTGGTCACCCCCAGGTTCTCCCCAAGAGATCCCCAGGTTCATCCACAGGCAGACGACGCAGAGCCACCGAAACGCCCGTCACGCACCACCACATATCGGACGCAACCGGGACACCCAAGCCCCGCGCCGAGTCCAGAACACGCCGAGCATCCCCAGCACCACGAGTCAGCGGAGGAGGAGCGACATGCACTGCCCGTTCTGCCGCCACTCCGACTCCCGTGTCATCGACTCGCGCACGGCCGACGACGGCACCGCGATCCGCCGGCGCCGTCAGTGTCCCGAGTGCGGCAAGCGCTTCACGACCGCCGAGACCGTCACCCTCACCGTGGTCAAGCGCAGCGGCGTCACGGAGGGCTTCAGCCGCGGCAAGGTCGTCTCCGGGGTGCGCAAGGCCTGCCAGGGCCGCCCGGTCAGCGACGACGACCTCGCGCTGCTCGCGCAGACGGTCGAGGAGAACGTCCGCGCCAGCGGGTGCGCCGAGATCTCCAGCCACGACCTCGGCCTCGCGATCCTCACCCCGCTGCGCCACCTCGACGAGATCGCCTACCTGCGCTTCGCCTCGGTCTATCGGGCCTTCGAGGGCCTCGAGGACTTCGAGGCTGAGATCGCCCTGCTGCGCGCCGAGCGCGACCTCGCGGGAGCCGATCTCACCGATCACACCAGCCCCCCGGGCGAACAGCCCCCGGGGTCGCGCGACGAGCTCACGAGCTCGTCCCCCTAGACCGACCCCGCCACGCACAGGCCACCGCTCCGCACCGGAGCGGTCTGGCTGACGGCGTAACCCTGACTTCCCTGGACCACCGCTGACATGTCGAGCACGACCCGGCCGAAGGCCAGAAGAAGCACCCCTGAACCACCCCGATCGCGGAAGCACGCGGGCGGGAAAAACGTTGGAATCACTGCACGTGTCGCGCCTTAAGTCCGAGGCGCGGCCGGGTCGCTGGAGGAGCGAAGATGACGGAGACGACGGGTCCCACCACCAAGGGTGCGGCTGTGAAGAAGGGCCGCCCCGAGGTCGCCGGGCTGAACATCAGCCGGATCTACACCACGCCTGGTGTCCATCCCTACGACGAGGTCACGTGGGAGCACCGCGACGTCGTCCAGACCAACTGGAAGACCGGCGAGGTCGTCTTCGAGCAGCGTGCGGTGGAGTTCCCCGACACCTGGTCGGTCAACGCCTCCACGATCGTCACGACGAAGTACTTCCGCGGCGCGGTCGGCACCGACCAGCGCGAGCGCAGCCTCAAGCAGCTCCTCGACCGCGTCGTGCTGACCTACACCAAGGCCGGCCGCGACCACGGCTACTTCCTCACCGAGGAGGACTCGGTCGTCTTCGAGCACGAGCTCACCTGGATGCTGCTGCACCAGGTCTTCTCGTTCAACAGCCCCGTGTGGTTCAACGTCGGCACGTCGAGCCCGCAGCAGGTCAGCGCCTGCTTCATCCTCGCCGTCGACGACACGATGGACTCGATCCTCAACTGGTACCGCGAGGAGGGCCTGATCTTCAAGGGCGGCTCCGGCGCCGGCCTCAACCTCTCGCGGATCCGCTCGAGCAAGGAGCTGCTGCACTCCGGCGGCACCGCGAGCGGCCCGGTCAGCTTCATGCGCGGCGCCGACGCGAGCGCCGGCACCATCAAGTCGGGTGGCGCCACGCGTCGCGCGGCGAAGATGGTCGTGCTCGACATCGACCACCCCGACATCGAAGAGTTCATCGAGACCAAGGCCGCCGAGGAGCGCAAGATCCGCGTGCTCCGCGACGCCGGCTTCGACATGGACCTCGGCGGCAAGGACATCACCTCCGTCCAGTATCAGAACGCCAACAACTCGGTGCGCGTGACGGATGAGTTCATGCGCGCGGTCGAGGAGGATCGCGAGTTCGGTCTGCGCGCCCGCTCGACCAACGAGATCGTGCAGACGGTCGATGCCAAGACGCTGTTCGAGAAGGTCTGCAAGGCCGCGTGGGAGTGCGCCGACCCGGGCATCCAGTACGACGACACCATCAACGACTGGCACACCAACCCCGAGACCGGTCGCATCACCGCGAGCAACCCATGTAGTGAATACATGAGCCTCGACAACTCGTCCTGCAACCTCGCGAGCCTCAACCTGCTCACGTTCCTCAAGGACGACGACACCTTCGACGCCGTCACCTTCGGCAAGGCCGTCGAGCTCATCATCACGGCGATGGACATCTCCATCTGCTTCGCCGACTTCCCGACCGAGCCCATCGCCGACACCACGCGGAAGTATCGTCAGCTCGGCATCGGCTACGCCAACCTCGGCGCACTCCTCATGGCGACCGGCCTGCCCTACGACAGCGACGGCGGTCGCGCCCTCGCCGGTGCGATCACCAGCCTCATGACCGGCACTGCCTACAAGCGCTCGGCCGAGATCGCCGGCGTCGTCGGAGCGTACGAGGGTTACGCCCGCAACGCCCACGCGCACCAGCGCGTGATGCGCAAGCACGCCGCGGCGACCGACTCGGTGCGTTCGGTGACGAGCCTCGACAACGACGTGCTCAAGCTCGCGCAGAAGGCGTGGGAAGATGGCATCAAGATCGGTGCGAAGAACGGCTGGCGCAACGCGCAGGCCTCCGTGCTCGCGCCCACCGGCTGCCTCACCGGCGACACCCTGGTGACCACCGCTCGCGGCATGCTGCGACTCGCCGAGATCGGCGACGTGTGGGGCGAGCGCTGGCAGGACATCGACCTTCAGGTCTCCACCGACGAGGGCCCGCAGGCGGCGACGAAGTTCTTCGTCAACGGCGAGGAGCCCACCCGCCGCGTGGTCACCGAGGGCGGCTACCGCGTGCAGGGCACGTTGGCCCACCGCATCAAGGTGGTCGATCCCGTGAGCAAGGCGTGGGCCTGGAAGCGACTGTCCGACATCGCAACCGGCGACATCGTGCCGATCCAGCTCTCCACCCTGGTGGGCGAGCCGGTGACCGTGCCCCTCCCGGTGCTCGACCAGGCCTACTACGCCGGTGACCGTCACACCATGGTGCCCGACTCCGTCGACGCCAACCTCGCCGAGCTCGTCGGCTACTTCATGGGAGACGGCAGCCTGCACGCCAAGGGGATCCGGCTCTGCGTGGCCGACACCGACCTCGATGTCGTGGAGCGCCTGGGGATCCTGTCCAAGGAGCTCTTCCACCTCGAGCCCACCGTCACGGTCGAGCAGGGTCACCGCGTCGTCACGCTGTCCTCGGTGCGGCTGGCCCGTTGGTGGATGGCCGCGGGCTTCGCCAAGGACCTCCCCGGCGTCGACCACTCCGGCAAGGGCTGGACCCCGCGGGTGCCCGCAGCGATCCGCGAGACCAACGACCCGAGCATCTACGCTGCGTTCCTGCGCGGTCTGTTCGAGGCCGACGGCACGGTAGCCGAGGGTGTGCCCAGCGTCAGCACCTCCTCCGCGCTGTTCGCCGACGACGTGCGCACCGTCATGCTGGCCCTGGGGCTGCCCACGACCACACGCGAGTCCCAGAGCGGCTGGGGCGGCCCGGTCCTGCAGGTTCGGGTGCGCAACATCAAGCACACCATGACCTACGCCGACCGCGTGGGCTTCCTGTCGCACCGCAAGGCCGCGTTGCTGGCCACCGAGGCAGGTGCTCAGTCCGGCAAGCGCGACCGCATCCAGCTGGCTGACGAGGTCTGGCTCGAGGCGGTCCCGGTGGGTCACGAGCTGCGCGGGCTGGTTCAGCAGGCGGTGGCCCGTGGGGTCGGAGTCAGCCGCGACCTGGCGCAGAAGGTGTACGCCGCCACCGCTGACGCACGGATCGACCAGGCGCTGGCCTACCTCTACGAGACGGTTGCCGCTAACGAGGACGGCGGGGTGCAGCCGACGTACGACCTCTCGGTCCCGGCCAACGTCACCTACGTGGCTAACGGGATGGTGAGCCACAACACCATCGGCTTCATGATGGACTGCGACACCACCGGCATCGAGCCCGACTTCTCGCTGGTGAAGTTCAAGAAGCTCGTCGGCGGCGGCTCGATGCAGATCGTCAACCAGACGATCGCGCGTGCGCTGCGCAAGCTCGGCTACACCGAGGAGACCGTCGAGGCGATCGTGGAGTTCATCGGCGAGAAGGGTCACGTCATCGACGCGCCCGGCCTCAAGGTGAGTGACTACCCGATCTTCGACACCGCGATGGGTGCGCGCTCGATCACGCCCATGGGTCACGTGCGGATGATGGCTGCCTGCCAGCCGTTCCTCTCCGGTGCGATCTCCAAGACCGTCAACATGCCCGCCGACGCGAGCATCGAGGAGGTCGAGGAGATCTACTTCGAGTCGTGGAAGATGGGCATCAAGGCCCTGGCGATCTACCGCGACAACTGCAAGGTCGGTCAGCCGCTGTCGGACGGCAAGTCGGCCACGAGCGACAAGGCCTTCGACCCCAACGCACCCGTCGCAGCCGCGACCGTCGTGGAATACAAGCCGGTCCGCAAGCGCCTGCCCAAGAAGCGCCCGTCGCAGACGGTGTCGTTCTCCGTGGGCGGTGCCGAGGGCTACATGACCGCCGGCTCCTACCCCGACGACGGCCTCGGTGAGGTCTTCCTCAAGCTCGGCAAGCAGGGCTCGACGCTCGCCGGCGTGATGGACGCCTTCTCCATCGCGATCTCGATCGCGCTGCAGTACGGCGTGCCGCTGGAGGCCTACGTCTCGAAGTTCGTCAACATGCGCTTCGAGCCCGCCGGTCTCACCGACGACGCGGACATCCGCATGGCGCAGTCGATGATGGACTACATCTTCCGCCGCCTCGCGCTCGACTACCTGACCTACGAGAAGCGCGCGGCGCTCGGCATCTTCACCGCCGACGAGCGTGCCGAGCAGGTCGCCGGCTCCTACAACACCGTGGCGTCTCCGCAGGAGATCGTGTCTGCGGTGGAGGAGGAGCTCGAGACCCTGTCGCAGTCGGCAGCCATCGAGGCTCCGGTCTCCCTGGCAGAGTCGACCCCGGGTATGTCGCCCGCACCGCGTGAGGCGCACTCGTCGGCTGAGCTCCTCGAGCAGATCACCGGCAAGGCCTCGGACGCGCCGCTCTGCATGACCTGCGGCATCAAGATGCGCCCGGCGGGCTCGTGCTACGTGTGTGAGGGCTGCGGCAGCACCAGCGGCTGCAGCTGACGCAAGGCTCCGCGCTCACATTGTGAGCGTGGGACAGACTCGGGGGGGGGGGGGGGTGGGG
>JANXWJ010000266.1 GCA_025351185.1 Candidatus Nanopelagicales bacterium | reverse complement strand
GTACGGGACAGCTCCAACTCATCTTCTTCAAGCAGGGTTGGCGCGAGCGCGAGCTCCGCGTCGGCCGCACGGGGCTGTTCAGCGGCAAGATCACGGTCTTCAACGGCAAGCGCCAGCTCAGCCACCCCGACTATGTGCTGCTCCCCGATGTCGACCGGCCGAACGAGGTCAGCACGTCGCTGGAGGGTGACATCGACACCCTCCTCAAGTACGCCGGTGCCCTCATCCCGGTCTACGCGGCGACGCAGAAGATGCAGTCGTGGAAGATCGCGAGCGCGATCGGCATCGTGCTCGACCAGCTGCCGGAGCAGCTCGACGACCCGCTGCCCGCCGGCGTACGCGTCCGCCACTCGCTGCCCGAGCTGCGCGGCGCGATCCTCAGCATCCACCGGCCCGAGTCGCGCGGGGAGGTCTCGTCGGCGCAGGAACGGCTGCGCTGGGACGAGGCCTTCGTGCTGCAGACGGTGCTCGCGCAGCGCCGTGTCGCCGCGTCGGCCCTGCCGGCCGTGCCGCGCGTCGAGCGCACGGGCGGGCTGCTCGAGGGGTTCGAGGCCCGGCTGCCGTTCACCCTGACCCAGGGGCAGGTCGACGTGGGGCGCACCATCGCCGACGACATGGCGCGCTCGCACCCGATGCATCGGCTGCTGCAGGGTGAGGTCGGATCGGGCAAGACCTTCGTGGCGCTGCGCGCGATGCTCACCGTGGTCGACAGCGGCGGCCAAGCGGTGCTGCTCGCGCCGACCGAGGTCCTCGCCCAGCAGCACCACCGCTCGATCACCGCCATGCTCGGGCCGCTCGCCGAGCGCGGCCTGCTCGGAGGTGACGATGTCGGCACCCGTGTCGCGCTGCTCACCGGCTCGGCGTCGAGCGCCCGACGTCGTACAGCGATGCTCGACATCGCCTCGGGCGAAGCAGGAATCGTGATCGGCACCCACGCCCTGCTCGAGGAGAAGGTGCAGTTCTTCGACCTCGGGCTGGTGGTCGTCGACGAGCAGCACCGCTTCGGCGTGGAGCAGCGTGCCGCCCTGACCGCGAAGGCGCGCGACGACAACCGGCCGCACGTGCTGGTCATGACGGCCACGCCCATCCCGCGCACGGTGGCGATGACGGTGTTCGGCGACCTCGAGACCTCCACGCTCACCGAGCTGCCGCAGGGTCGCTCGCCGATCGTGACCCACGTGGTGCCGGCCGCGGAGAAGCCGCACTTCCTCGATCGTGCCTGGTCGCGGATCGTGAGCGAGGTGGGCGAGGGACGTCAGGCGTTCGTCGTGTGCCCGCGCATCGGCGGTGACGAGAAGTCGGCGAGCGACGACGTCGGCGGCGACTCCGATCGGCGCCCGCCCATCGCGGTGCTCGAGCTCGCGCCCCTGCTCGTCGACGGGCCCCTGGCCTCGGTGCGTGTCGGGATCCTGCACGGACGGCTCTCGCCCGACGAGAAGGACGACGTGATGCGGCGCTTCAGTGTGGGCCCTGCGTCGGAGGAAGGGCTCGACGTGCTCGTCGCTACCACGGTCGTCGAGGTGGGCGTCGATGTGCCCAACGCGACCGTCATGGTCGTCATGGACGCCGACCGCTTCGGCGTCTCCCAGCTGCACCAGCTGCGCGGTCGCATCGGACGAGGTGCCCACGCCGGCCTGTGCCTGCTCGTGAGCGAGATGCCCGAGATGACTCCCGCCCGTGAGCGTCTCGACGCCGTGGCGGCGACGCTCGACGGCTTCGAGCTCTCGCGCCTCGACCTCGAGCAGCGGCGCGAGGGCGATGTGCTGGGGTCCTCGCAGTCGGGTCACCGCTCATCGCTGCGGTTGCTCTCCGTGCTTCGCGACGAGGACGTGATCTCGGCAGCGCGCGAGGAGGCGACGGCGCTCGTCGAGGCCGACCCGCAGCTGCTGACCGAGCCGGGCCTCGCCCACGCGGTGTCGGTGATGCTCGACGAGGAGCGCGCGGAGTTCCTCGAGAAGTCCTGACGGCTACGACGTCTCGAGATGACCGGGTCGGCCGCAGCCCCTAGGTTCGCGATCATGACTGCGTTCACGCTCTCCGACGGCCGCTCGCTCGACCTCCGGCTCTCGGGCGGGGAGGGGTCGCCCGCGCTCGTCTACCACCACGGCACGCCGAGCAGCGGCCTGCTGTCGCGGTCGGTGGAGCAGGCCGCGCTCGCCCGAGGTCTGCGCGTGGTGTCGTGGTCGCGTCCGGGCTACTCCGACTCGACCCGTCATCCGGGCCGCACGGTCGCGAGCGTCGTCGACGACGCGGTCGAGGTGCTCGATGCACTCGGCATCGTCACGGCGGTCACCACGGGGTGGTCGGGCGGTGGACCGCACACGATCGCCTGCGGTGCCCTGCGCCCTGACCGGTTCCGGGCCGTCGGTGTCATCGCGGGGGTGGCGCCGTACTCGGAGTCGCAGGGCAGCCTCGCGTGGCTCGACGGCATGGGGCAGGAGAACCTCGACGAGTTCGGGGCGACGCTGCTGGGGGAGAGCCCGCTGCGCACCCTGCTCGAGGTGGGACTGCCGACGTACCAAGCGATCCAGGCCGACGAGATCGTCGACGCGATGGCGACGCTGCTGCCGGACGTCGACCGTGCGTATTGCACCGATGAGTTCGGCGACTACCTCGCGACGTCGTTCCGCGAGGCTGTGTCGGTCGGTGTCGACGGGTGGGTCGACGACGACCTCGCCTTCGCGGCGCCATGGGGGTTCGACCTCGGCGCCGTCTCCGTGCCCGTCTCGGTCTGGCAGGGGTCCGACGACCTCATGGTGCCGTTCGCCCATGGCCGCTGGCTCGCCGACGCCATCCCCGGTGCGCGCGCCCACCTGCTCGAGGGGGAGGGCCACCTCTCCGTCGTCGTCGGCCGCATCGGCGACATCCTCGACGAGCTCCTCTGAGGCCCGTGCTGGAGACCCCCACCCCGCCTCGTGCCCGTCCACAGGTCCCTGCTGACCCGACGCCCGGCACCAGCTGGGGAAACCCAGATGTGATACCTCGCTGGTATCATCATGCTGTGGCCATGACCCTGAGACTGACCGACGAGGAGACCGAGCAGCTGCGGCTCACCGCCGAGGCGGAGAACCGCAGCATGCAGGATGTCGCCCGCGAGGCGATCCGCGAGTACACGAGCCGCCATGTGGCTCGTCGTGCCCAGGCGCTGGCGCGCATCGTGACGGAGGACGCCGCACTGCTCGACCGCCTCGGTTCGGTGTGACCGCCTACCTCAGCCTCGACGACCTTCTCGCCGCCGCCGAGGCTGCTGTCGGCCGCGCGCCCGACGTGCGCGACTACGGCTTGCTCGAGTCGGCGTTGGCGAGACCTCAGGCCACCGTGTTCGGCGACGACGCCTATCCCCACCTGCACCAGAAGGCCGCCGCGCTGCTGCACTCGCTCGTGCGCAACCACGCGCTGGTCGACGGCAACAAGCGCCTCGGCTGGGTGGCCGTCCGCCTCTTCTACATCGTCAACGACCGTGACCTCCGGGCCGATCTTGACGACGCCTTCGCCCTGGTCATGGGCATCGCGGCCGGTGACATCAACGACATCGACGAGATCGCGGTCTGGCTCGGCGAGCGTTGCGACGGGGCGGCCGGCTGATGCGGATCGTCGCCGGGGTGGCTCGGGGACGTCGCCTCGCGTCTCCTGCTGCCGGCACGCGCCCGACATCGGACCGGGTGCGCGAGGCGCTCTTCAGCTCCATCGAGTCGCGGCTCGGAGCCCTCGGGGGGCTGCGGGTGCTCGACCTCTACGCCGGGTCGGGAGCCGTCGGGCTCGAGGCGCTCTCGCGAGGTGCTGCCCACGTGCTCCTCGTGGAGAAGGACCGCGCGGCGCTCGAGGTCGTCCGCGCCAACATCGCGGCCGTGCGTCTCGACGGCGCGGTCGTCGTCTCCGGCGACGTGACGTCGCTCACCTCGCTCGCACCGCCGACCCAGGCCGTGGCCCCTTACGACGTGGTCTTCGCCGACCCGCCGTATTCCCTCGACGACGCCGTCGTGGAGCAGGTGCTGCACGGTCTGGCGGCGCACGGGTGGCTCGGTGACGGGTCGCTCGTCGTGGTGGAGCGGGCCCGACCGCGACGCGGGATCACCTTCGCCTGGCCGGAGGGCTTCGACGCGCTCCGCGACAAGGCGTACGGCGACACCGTCGTGAGGTCGGCGCTTTGGTACGGTCGGCCAGCCTGAAGCCCCCCACCTGGTGAGGTGGTCCGCGAGGAGGTCTGCGTGCGCAAGGCTGTCTGCCCCGGCTCTTTCGATCCCGTCACCAACGGGCACCTCGACGTGTTCGTCCGCGCTGCCGAGATCTTCGACGAGGTCACCGTGGGCGTGCTCATCAACAAGACGAAGAGCAGCATGTTTACCGTCGACGAGCGCATCGAGATGCTGCGCGAGGTCGTGAAGCCGTATCCCAACGTCGTCGTCGACGCGTTCCACGGGTTGCTGGTCGACTACTGCAACGACCACGGGATCCCCGCGATCGTCAAGGGACTTCGAGCGGTCAGCGACTTCGACTACGAGCTGCAGATGGCGCAGATGAACTATCGCCTCGCGAAGGTCGAGACCCTGTTCGTGAGCACCAACCCGCTCTACAGCTATCTGTCGTCGAGCCTGGTCAAGGAGGTGGCGACGTACGGTGGTGACGTGACGGGGCTGGTCCCCGACACGGTGCTCGACCGCTTGCAGGACCGCGTGAAGCAGAAGCGCGACGGCTAGCGCCCCGAGCTCCTCGTACGACGCACCACCATGTCGTCGTGTCATCGCAACGCGGCCTCCGCACGCCGGGCGCCGGCACCTGAGCAGTAAGGAACCACGTGGACGTCCACGACAAGCTTGATGAGCTCTCCGCACTCGTGGAGGGCGCCCGCTCGATGCCGATGTCGGCCTCGTGCGTCGTCAACCGGGGTCAGGTGCTCGACCTCCTCGACGAGGTGCGCGCCCTCCTGCCGCACGCTCTGGCCCGAGCGGATGACGTCCTGGGCAACCGCGAGGACATCGTGGCCGAGGCTCGCGAGGAGGCGGCCGCCGTGCTGGTCGAGGCCAACGCACACGCGCAGGACCTGGTGAGCGAGCACGAGGTCTATCGCGCCGCCGTCGCCGAGGCCGACGCAGTGCGCGCCGACGCCGACGCCGAGGCGGCCCGGATGCGCCACGAGACCGATGACTACGTCGATGCCAAGCTCGCCAACTTCGAGGTCGCGCTCCACAAGACGATCGCCGCCGTGCAGAAGGGCCGCGACAAGATCCGCGGGCGCCACGACTACGAGGAGCTCGGCAGCGGCGCCGTCGACGACACCCCGCTGCCCGGCTGACCTCGACCCACGGTTTGGGCGTGGCCGGGGCCCTCGGCTACCCTGGCGTGTCGGCCTGCATGGGGCCGTGACCCATCGTGCCCGGCTCCGGAAGGCATCTCCTGAACAGGATCGACCCCCGTTCCCCTCTCGTGATCGACACGCGAGAGCTGGGACGACGTGCGGGGTCGATGCAGGAGTTCTCCCTCTCGGTGCCGGCTCCGGCGGAGATCGGGATCATGTCGATCGGCGTCCCGAAGGGATCCGAGATCGAGCTGGACGTGCGGCTCGAGTCGGTGATCGACGGTGTGCTGGTGTCGGGAACGGCGCTGGTGCAGCTCACGGGCGAGTGCAGCCGCTGCCTGGATCCGATCTCCGACGAGCTGGAGGTCGACCTCCAGGAGCTCTACGTCTACGAGGAGACCGATTCACGCGGTCGCCCCGTGGCGCGCACGGAGCAGGACGACGAGGATGACGACCAGCGCTTCGTGATCGAGGACCATCTCGATCTCGAGCCAGTGCTGCGCGACGCGGTGGTGCTCGAACTGCCGCTCGCACCGGTGTGCCGGGACGACTGTCCGGGACTCTGCCCGCAGTGCGGGTTCCGTCTCGAGGACGACCCTGCGCACCAGCACGACGTGATCGACCCTCGGTGGGCCGCCCTCGGCGGAGCACTGGAGTCCTCACGAGGAACGATCGACCAGACCGACACCGGCATTGACAAGGAAGAGGGCTGACAGGCCATGGCCGTCCCCAAGCGGAAGACCTCGCGCAGCAACACCCGCCACCGCCGTTCGCAGTGGAAGGCCAAGCTGCCCCAGATCAACAAGGTCGTGCGTAACGGCCGCGTCGAGTACGTGATCCCGCACCGCGTGGACGCCGACGGCGAGTACAACGGCCGCCAGGTCCTCGACGTCTGAGCCGGCGTCCGGGCCCAGCGGCGTATCCAGCGCGGCCCGACCCGCTCCCTGCACCACCTTCGCGAGACCCGACCGCCCGCGCGGTCGGGTCTCGTGTGCTGTCCAGCCACCCCCGCCTCATCGTCGGTCGCGCGACAACAACCTCGGCAGTCGCGCGCGGGCACGACGGGTTAGCGTGAGGCCATGACCTCCAGCCAGACCGCCCCGGCACCGCCGGCCGACTCCCGCCATACCGCGCTCGCTGCGCACGCGCTGGCAGTCGTGCTCGACCTCGAGGCCGACGAGCTGCGGGCCGACAGCCCGCTCGTCGACCTGGGGGCCGACGCGATCGCCCGGATCCAGTGGGCCGACGTCGTCTCCTCGTTCGCCTCGGACCAGGGCAGCCCCGTCGTGGTCGACGACGAGGCGATGCGCACCGCGACCACGCTCGGCGAGCTGGCCGCGGGACTCCGGCCGGTGGACGCGCGATGACTGCTCCCTCAGACGGCGCTGTCACCCTGCTCGACCCCTCGCGGCCCCCGATGGCGACGCTGATGGCCCGGATCGAGGTCGAGGTCGAGCCCGGCCTCTTCCAGCGGGCCCTCACCCACCGGTCCTTCGCGTATGAGAACGGTGGCCTCCCGACCAACGAGCGGCTGGAGTTCCTCGGCGACTCGGTGCTCGGCCTGGTGGTCACCGACACGCTCTACCGCACCCACCCGGACCTGCAGGAGGGGCAGCTGGCCAAGCTGCGCGCTGCGGTCGTCAACGCCAAGGCCCTGGCCGGCATCGGTCGCGGTCTGCGCCTCGGCGAGCACCTCCTGCTCGGCCGCGGTGAGGAGACGACCGGCGGGCGCGACAAGTCCTCGATCGTGGCCGACACGGTCGAGGCCGTCATCGGCGCCGTCTATCTCGATCGTGGTCTCGGGGTGGCGACCGAGCTCGTGCACCGCCTCTTCGACCCGCTCATCGCTGAGTCGGCCGGGCTCGGTGCCGGCCTGGACTGGAAGACGAGCCTGCAGGAGCTCTGCGCCGCAGCGTCGTTCGGCGTCCCGGAGTATGTCGTGGAGGAGAGCGGCCCCGACCACCAGAAGTCCTTCCGGGCCAGGGTCCGGGTCGGCCAGGAGCTCTACGGCGACGGCCGAGGGCACAGCAAGAAGGAGGCTGAGCAGCAGGCGGCCGCCACGGCGTACGCCGAGCTGCAGGTGGTGACGGACCTCACCGGCGACGCCGCAGCGTCGGCCGCCCACTAGTGCCCGAGCTGCCTGAGGTAGAGGTCGTACGCCGAGGCCTGGACCGGTGGGTCGCCGGGCGCACGGTCGAGCGCGCCGAGGTGCTGCACCCGCGTGCTGCCCGTCGCCACGAAGCCGGCGGTGCCGACCTCGCACAGCGACTGCGGGGACGCACGATCACGACGGCCAGCCGTCGCGGCAAATACCTCTGGCTTCCGCTCGACGGACGCGACAGTGCTCTCGTCGCGCACCTGGGCATGAGCGGCCAGCTGCTCGTGCAGCCCGCCGAGACGCCCGACCAGACCCACCTGCGCGCCCGGCTGGCGTTCACCGACGGTGGCCGTGAGCTGCGCTTCGTCGACCAGCGGACCTTCGGCGGCCTCGCCCTCGACGCGCTCGTCGACGACGACACGGGGGGAGTGGTGCCCGCCTCCGTCGCCCACATCGCCCGAGACCCCCTCGACCCCGGGTTCGACGACGGCGAGTGGGTGCGTCGGCTGCGCCGCAGGCAGACCGGGCTCAAGCGGGCCCTGCTCGACCAGACCCTCGCCTCGGGCATCGGCAACATCTACGCCGACGAGGCGCTGTGGCGCGCCCGGTTGCACTGGGCCGCGCCCACCGAGACGATCGCCCCCGCCCGGGCACGGGAGCTGCTGGGTCACGCACGCGACGTCATGTCCTCGGCGCTCGCCGAGGGCGGTACCTCATTCGACGCCCTCTATGTCAACGTCAACGGGGAGTCGGGCTACTTCGACCGCTCGCTCGCCGCCTACGGCCAGGCCGACCAGCCGTGCCCGAGGTGCGGACGCCCGATCGTCCGCGAGGCGTTCATGAACCGGTCGTCCTACCGCTGCCCGCAGTGCCAGCGGACCCCGAGGAACGCCCACCGGTGACCCACGACCCGCCCGAGAGCCGGTCGCGCGCCGCCGACCCGCCCGAGAGACACCCGCCGGCGTCCTCCCTGCCCGAGAGCCGGCCAGGTCCCGGCTCCCCGTCGCCGGGCGACGCCGCCGAGCAGGTACGGCTGACCGCCTGGGTGCGCGGTCGGGTGCAGGGGGTGGGCTTTCGGTGGTGGACCCGGTCCCGGGCGCTCGAGCTGGGACTGACCGGCTGGGCGCTCAATCTCGACGACGGCCGGGTCGAAGTGGTCGCCGAAGGTCCCCGATCCGCGTGCGAGGCCCTACTCGCTGCCCTGCGATCCACGGCGCCCCCTGGCCACGTCCACCTCGTCGTCGAGCAGTGGTCCCCACCGCGAGCCCCCGAAGGCTTCATCGAGCGCTAGCCCACTC
>JANXWJ010000237.1 GCA_025351185.1 Candidatus Nanopelagicales bacterium | reverse complement strand
TTCCGGGACCGCGTGACCCCCACACCACCCAGGTTGCTGATGCGCTGGGCTGACCGGGCATGTGCGCATCGCCGGGGCTCGACATACGGTGGGACCGGACCAGGGGTCGTCTCCGGTCCATGGGGAGGCGACATGGGCGTTGAGAGCACCGTCCGTCCTCCCACACGCCCGCGCAACGACACGTTGCAATACGTCGACCTCCGGGACGAGTGGTGGAAGCCGCGGGGTGCCTTCGCGATGCTGCACTGGATCGCGGCGGCGCGGGCGCAGCACGTACCCAGGGCGCGGCACCCCGACTCCGTGCTCGTCGACATCGGTTGCGGCGCAGGGGTTCTCGCGCCTCACGTCTCGGAGCTCGGGCACCGCCACATCGGGATCGACGTCATCGAGACCTCGCTCAGCCAGGCGCGCCAGCGCGGCGTCAGCCCCGTCGTCGGCGACGCCACCGCGCTGCCCCTGAGTTCCGAGAGCGCCGACGTCGTCGTGGCCGGTGAGGTGCTCGAGCACGTCACCCACCCCGAGCTACTCGTCGCCGAGGTCCTGCGGGTTCTCAAGCCCGGCGGCACCTTGGTGATGGACACGATCGCCGACACCTGGTGGGGTCGTCTCACGGCCATCACCGTGGGGGAGCGGATCCCCGCCGGCCCGCCGCGGCGACTGCACGACGGGGACCTGTTCATCGACCGGGACGAGCTGGTGCGCGCGTGCGAGAGAGGCGGCGTGACGTTGACCCTCGTCGGTCTCAAGCCGGCCGCGCTCGACTATGTGCTCTGGCTGCTCCGTCGTCGCGACGACGTGCGGATGGTGCGGTCCCGCACGACAGCTGGCCTCTTCCAGGCATACGGCCGCAAGGTAGACCACCGCGCCGACGACTCGTCCGACGGCGCCGCCCACGACCCGGAGGCCTCGCGATGGCCGCGACACTGACCGACTCCCGCCACGCGCTCGCGGTGGCGCAGGAGCTTTCACCTACGCTCGCTGCTCGCGCCGAGGAGCACGACCGGGTCGGCATCTATCCCGAGCGCGACTTCGACGACCTCAAGGCCGCAGGACTGATGGGTCTGATGACACCGCAGCGACTCGGCGGTGCGGGGGCCGGGTTCGCCGACTACGCCGAGGTCGCGATGGCACTTGCGGCCGGCAACGGTGCGACGGCACTGGTCTTCAACATGCACAGCTCCATCACCGGCGCGCTCGCCTCGACACCCGAGGAGCTTGCTCGGGCCATGGGAGTGCCGGACTCGTTCTTCCAGATGCGCGACCACGTCCTGGTCGAGGCCGCGGCCGGTGCGTTCTTCGCCGTGGCGATGTCCGAGCGCGGCTCGGGTTCGCGGCTCTCGGCCGTGACGACGACCTATGAGAAGGTCGACGAGGGCTATCGGATCCGTGGGTCGAAGACCTTCTGCTCGGGCGCTGGCTACGCAGACGGCTATCTGCTCGCAGCGCGCAACGGCGACCTCGTGAGCCAGTTCCTCGTACCTGCCGGCCCCGGACTCACGGTTGACCTCACGTGGGACTCCCTCGGGATGCGCGCGACGGGGAGCCAGGACCTGCATATCGACACGGTGGTGCCGGCCGACCGGTTGCTCGGTGGCGTCGAAGGACTTGCGCTGCCGCTCGCGCAGATCATGCCGCAGTGGTTGGTTGCGTCGTATTCCGCTGTCTACGTGGGAGTTGCGCAGTCGGCGGTCGATCACGGCATCGCCTACGCGACCGAGCGCAACCTTGGGCGCCTGCCTCTCGTACGTGCCCGCCTCGGCCGCGCCGAGGCGCAGGTGGCAGCGGCTCGCCTCGTGGTGCTGGAGGCGGCGCGGCGCGTCGACGAGGCGCCCGGGACTCCCGAGACCAACCGGTGGATCTGGCGCGCCAAGCTCACGGCCGGCGAGACGGCGATGGAGGTCGCGGCATCCGTGCTCGAGGCCTGCGGCACCGCAGCGATGCGCAAGGGCAACCCGCTCGAGCGCATCTACCGCGACGCGCGGTGCGGATCGTTGCAGCCGGCGACGAGCGACGTCTGTGCCGACTGGCTCGGTATGGCGGCCCTGGGTCTCGACCCCGACGGCGGAAGCGACGTACCTCGATGGTGACCGCACGCATCCAGGGCCGGGGCTTCGCCGTGCCCGGCGCGATGGACCAGGCACAGCTGTGGGACGACTACTTCGTCGATCACTACGACGGCAACCGGACGGCGCGACGTGTCTGGTCGTCGTCCGGCGTCACGACGCGGCACGGGGTCGTCGACCCTCGCGTGGAGGACGTCGGCTCGTGGGGCACGGGCGCACGGATGGCGAGGTTCGCCCAGGAGGCGCTGCCGCTCGGCAAGGAGGCGGCCGCGTCCGCGCTCGCCGACTCCGGTCTCACCGCCGCCGACATCGGACTCTTCGCCGTCGCGTCGTGCACCGGCTACAGCACCCCGGGTCTCGACATCCTGCTCGCACGCGACCTCGGAATGACACCGTCCGTGCAGCGGCTCTTCGTCGGGCACATGGGCTGCTACGCCGCGCTCCCCGGGCTAGGTGCTGTTGCCGACTTCACCGTCGCGCGCTCACGCCCGTCGCTGCTGCTGTGCCTCGAGCTGCCGAGCCTCCACGCGCAGCCCAAGACCGCCACTACGAGCGACCGTCGGGCCTCGGAGGACGACGTCCAGCAGATGGTGGCGCACGCGTTGTTCAGCGACGCGGCCGCTGCTGTGGTCCTGCAGCCGGGTGGTCCGGGGCTCGAGCTCATCGACGTCGTGGCGCTTACGGATGCCTCGACAAGTGACCACATGACATGGGACATCACGGATCTCGGCTTCAAGATGGGTCTCTCGGCGCGAGTCCCCGACGTGCTTGCCCTGCACGTACGCGACGTCATCGACGGGCTGCTCGCGACCCACGGGATCGCACGCGAGTCGATCGCCGGCTGGGCCGTGCACCCCGGCGGGCCGCGCATCCTCGACGTGGTCGAGGACCGCCTCGACCTGCCAGCCGACGCGATGAACGCCTCGCGCGCCACCCTGCGCGACTACGGCAACTGCTCGAGCGCCACCGTGCTCCTCGTGCTCGACGAGCTCATCAAGGAGGGCCTCGACCCCGGCGACCACGTGGTCGCCATGGCCTTCGGACCCGGCCTCACGCTCTACGCCGCCCTCCTCCGCGCCACCTGACTCCCAGCCCGGGCTGGGTCGCGGGTAACTGCCCGGATCCCTTCTTTCAGGGCCCACAACCGAGGATCAGGGCAGCTACTCGGGACCTGACGGTCAGTTGAGGCGGCGGGTTCCCTCGGGGAGGGAGGCGCCTGCGGTGGCTGCGGCGGCGAAGTCGGCGAACGCGGTGAGTGCGACGTTCTGGCTCCAGGGGCCGAAGGACACCCGCGCGATCCCGAGCTCCTGCATCCGCGCCAGCGACAGCGATCCGGGTGCGGCGATGAGGTTGACCTTCTGCGGACCGAGCGCGTCGACGAGCGCCGTGACCTGGGCCTGGTCGAGCTTGCCCGGCACGAAGAACGTCGATGCTCCCGCATCGAGGTAGGCCCGACCGCGCTCGATGGCGTCGGCGAGCACGGCGGACGGGTCCTTGTCGCCGGCGCGCAGGAACGCGTCGGTGCGGGCGTTGAGCACGAACGGCACACCGGCGGAATCGCCTGCGGCGACGGCACTCTCGACCGCCCTGACCGCATCGGAGAAAGGCTTGAGCTGGTCCTCGAGGTTGCAGCCGACGATGCCCACGTCGATCGCGCGACGTACGGTCTCGCCTGCATCTCCGTAGCCGGCCTCGAGGTCGGCGGTGACGGGGAGGTCCACCGCCGCCGCGATCCGACCCACAGCGTCGATCATCTCGTCGCGCGGTATGACCTCGCCGTCGGGATAGCCGTGCGAGGCAGCGATGGAGTGGCTCGCGGTGGCGAGCGCCTTCACGCCCGGCGTGGTCGCCACCACGGTGGCCGTGATCACGTCCCAGACGTTGACGACCACGAGGAGCTCGGGGTCGGTGTGGAGTCGGAGGAGTTCACGGGCCTTCTCAGCAGTCGAGGTCATGACCGCACGCTAACCCCAACCCCCACCAACCACCCGCGT
>JANXWJ010000231.1 GCA_025351185.1 Candidatus Nanopelagicales bacterium | reverse complement strand
GGCGCGGCAAGCGTCTGCCGTCGGAGGCAGAGTGGGAAGCTGCCGCGCGCGGCACGGACGGGGCGGGGGCCGGAGGCTGTCGGCGTCGGCAGAGGCGCTGTCATGGCTGCTCCCAGGGGTACGACGGTCACGAGGTCGGGCAAGGCCGGGCGGGTGGGGTCGTGCAGTGCGTGACACCATTCCAGCGGTCCGACCTACCCCTGCGCACGGTCCTCGCATGATCTACTGTCTGATATCCCAGACAAGACAGCCAGGGTTCCCGAGTTACTGCCCGAATCCTCGGTTGTGGTGAAACCAAGGATTCGGGCAGTAACTCGGAGCCTTCGGGAGGTGGCGTGACGAGCAGCAGGGTGCCGGCGGCTCGGCAGACGCTCGCGATCCTGACCTATCTTGCGTCGCGGCCGGGGCCGGCAGGGGCAGCTGTGATCGCGCGGGAGGTCGGGTTGCCGCGGAGCACGGCGTATCACCTGCTCGCAGAGCTGCAGGCCGCCGACTTCGTGGTGCACCTGCCCGAGGAGAAGGCGTACGGCCTCGGGGTCGCTGCGTTCGAGGTCGGATCCGCCTACCTGCGCCACGATCCGCTCGAGCGTTTGGCGCGTCCGCTGCTCGTCCGCCTTGTCGATCAGGCGGGCGAGACCGCGCAGCTCGGCATCCTGCAGGGCAACGAGACGGTCTATCTCCTCAAAGAGCAGCCGGGCCACCCCCTCACGCTGATCACCGACGTAGGGGTACGCCTGCCCGCGCACCTCACCGCCAGCGGTCGCGCGATGCTCGCGCACCTGCCAGCCGCGCAGGTGCGTGCTCTCTTCCCGAGCGTCGATGCCTTCACGTCGCGCACCGGCCGTGGTCCCACCTCGTTGCGCGAGCTGCGCGAGCTGATCCGGGTCGAACGCGGGCGCGGATACGCCGAGGAGGACGGCCTCGTGACGGCCGGCTACGCCTCCGTGGCGGCGTGCGTGTTCGACCACGGCGGGCGCCCGACGGCCGCCGTGGCCGTGACCTTCGCGGGAGACGTCGACGTACGGCGGCGGGAAGGTCTCGCTGGTGCTGCGGTCGCCACTGCCGACGCGCTGACAGGTCGGATCTCCGGCCGGCGGCCAAGCTGACGCACGGACGCGAAGACGCCCGGAGGTCAGTGCTTCTTGGTGGGGACGATCTCGATGGCGCCGCTGCCGGCCTTGGCCTTCTTGTCGGCGCGCTTCTCCTTGATGGACTTTCCGGCCGTCTTCTTCTGCAGGTGCTGTCGCGGAGACTTATCGGCCATGGTGGTGGCTCCTTACGAGCCGAGGGCTCGAACGGCCCCGTGACTCACGACAGTACGCGCACGCAGCGAGGTGCGACGACGTCCGACAGTTCTCAGGTCGTGGCGGTGAACTGGTCGCGCCAGGAGTGCGTGGGCTCGTAGCCGAGCACGCGACGTGCCTTGTCGATGCTCAGCAGCGTCTCGGTGCCGGTCACCGGGCGCTGCAGGGGTACGCCGGGGAACACGGCCGCGACGAGGTCAGCGCTCGGCGTGGTCATGCAGGTGTCGGCGTTGGCGATGATGAAGACGTCGTAGCCCGTGAGGTCGGCTTCGAGCGCCTTGCGCACGGCCTGGGCGCCGTCGCGGGCGTCGATGTAGCCCCACGCGTTCCACTTGCGGGTCATCGGGTCGTCCTCGAACGACGGGAAGGCGGCGTAGTCCGCCGGCTCCATCACGTTGGAGAAGCGCAGGCCCACGATCTTCGCGGCCGGGTTCCACCGGCAGAAGTGGTGCGCCATCTCCTCCTCGACCGCCTTGCCGAGGGAGTACGACGACTCCGGTCGCACGCGGTAGTCCTCGTCGATCGGAAGATACGGCGGCGGGGTGTCGAGAGGCAGCCCCAGGACCGTCTCGCTCGAGGCCCAGACGACGTTGGTGATGCCGGCGACGCGTGCTGCTTCGAACACGTTGTAGGTCGAGACGACGTTGTTGGCGAAGGTCGCGGCGTTGGGCGCCATCCCCGGTGCGGGGATGGCCGCGAGGTGCACGACGCCGTCGAGGGAGTCATAGCGGTCGTCGAGGCGGGTGAACGCTCCGAGCACCTGGCCGTAGTCGGTCATGTCGATGCGCGTGACGCCCTCGGTCCACCCCGGCGGCACCACCGCGTCGAGCACGACCACGTCGTAGCCGTGCTCGCGCAGGTCGGCGACCACCGCCCGACCGAGCTTGCCGCTGCCACCGGTCACCGCGATGCGTGTCATGCCACTGCCTCCACGAGATCGTCCGTCGTACGCCGTCCCTCACCCTCGCACGAGCCCCACGCGGCTGTTTGTCGCGGGTCGAGGTCAGTGCACCTCGCGGACCTCGTTGCCCCGAGCCAGCGGCTGATCCATGATCCGGCGATACGGCACGGTCAAGGGGCGCACTGCGCCGTCGAGGACCGTCTGCGCATCGGTGCTCGCGAACAGCTGCGCGAGACGGGCGACGACGCCGGTCCATCCCGTCTGGTGCGAGGCACCGATGCCGGCTCCGTTGTCGCCGTGGAAGTACTCGTAGAACAGGATGTTCTCGTTCCAGGTCGGGTCGGTCTGGAACTTCTCGGCGTCGCCGAAGACCGGGCGGCGGCCGTCGGCGTCGCGGGTGAAGGTGGACACGAGCCGGTCGCTGAGCTCCTGGGCGACCTCGTACAACGTCATCTCGTTGCCCGACCCGGTGGGGCACTCGATGCGGAAGTCGTCGCCGTAGTAGAGGTAGAACTGCAGCAGCGCGCGGACGAGCAGCACGTTGACCGGGAACCACACCGGGCCGCGCCAGTTGGAGTTGCCGCCGAACATGCCCGTGGTCGACTCCGCTGGCTCGTAGGCGACGGTGTAGGTCTGGCCGTCGAGCTCGAAGACATACGGGTGCTCCTGGTGCCACTTCGACACCGAACGGATGCCGTGCGGTCCGAGGAAGCGGTCCTCGTCGAGCATCTTCGACAGGATCCGACGCAGCTTGTCCTCGTTGACCAGCGACAGCAGGCGCCGGCCGTGCACCCCGGGCACCAACGGGTCCGCCGTTCCGGCAAGGAGGTCACCGTTGCGGTCGAGGTAGGTCCGGATCTGCTCGGCGACATGCGGAAAGCGCTCGAGGGTCTCCTGCGGGAGCACCGAGGTGGCACAGAGCGGCAGCAGGCCGACGAGCGACCGCACCTCGATCCGGCGGCCGCTGCCGTCGGGCAGACGCAGCACGTCGTAGAAGAAGCCGTCCTCCTCGTCCCACATCTCGTCCGGGTGGTCGCCGAGCGGGTCCATCGCCATCGCGATCTGGAAGTAGTGGTGCACGAACTTCACGATGAAGCCCTCGTAGGCAGGGTCGTGCTCGGCGAGGGCGATCGCAATCTCGAGCATGTTCTGGCTGAAGAACGCCATCCACGCGGTGCCGTCGCTCTGCTCGAGCGTGCCGCCCGACGGGATCCCCTGGCTGCGGTCGAAGACGCCGATGTTGTCGAGACCGAGGAAGCCGCCCTGAAAGACGTTCTTGCCGCTGGGATCCTTGCGGTTGACCCACCACGTGAAGTTGAGCAGCAGCTTGTTGAACGCGGCCGAGAGGAAGTCCACATCGTCAGCGTCCTTCACGTCGCCCACTCCGGACATCTCACGCTCGAGGCCATAGACCAGCGAGAGCGCCCAGGCGTGCACGGGAGGGTTGACGTCGCTGAAGTTCCACTCGTAGGCCGGGATCTGGCCGGTCGGGTGCAGGTAGGGCGAGGACAGCATGAGGTCGAGCTGACCCTTGGCGAAGTCGGGGTCGACCATCGCGAGAGCGACCGTGTGGAACGCGAGGTCCCACGCTGCGTACCACGGGTATTCCCACGTGTCGGGCATCGAGATGATGTCATCGTTGAGCATGTGGAACCAGGAGGCGTTGCGCACTCCCCCACGCACCGGCGGTCGCAGCGGGTGTGCCTGGTGCTCGCGCAGCCACAGGTCGAGGTCGAAGTAGTAGTGCTGCTTGGTCCAGAGCATCCCGGCCAGCGCCTGCCTCATCACCGACGCCGTGTCCGCATCGAGCGACGGCGGAGTGATCGCGGAGTAGAACTCGTCAGCGTCCGCGAGCCGGGCGTCGAGCACCTCGACGACGTCAGCGAACGCATCGACCCCGGGCGCCAGAGCCACCTGGTTGAGGCGTACGACGATGGACACCTCGCCCTGCGCCGGAACGACGCCATGCCACCGCACTCCGACCTTGGTCCCCGAGTCGCTGGTGACTTTCCCGCTGAGACCATGAACCACGGCAGAATCGACACCTGACTTGACGTAGGCGGATGCATTGGGGCTGTTGAAGATGCGCTCGTTGTCGGTCTCGTTCTCGGTAAACATCAGTTCGACGTCGTCGGGCACGTGAAGGTAGTAGTCACCCAGAGATACGTGGTGTGCATGGACCGCAGTGGCCCGCCGTCCCGTGCCCGACTGCTCCGCACCCGCTCGGCGCAGCGACGGCTTGTTGTCGTCGTAGCCCCACGACCAGGTGTTGCGGAACCACAGTGTCGGGATGAGGTCGATCGCTGCATCCGCGTCGCTACGGTTGCGTGCGGTGATATGCATGACCAGGTCGGTCGGTCCGGCCTTCGCGTAGTCGACCTCGATGTCGAAGTAGCGGTCGTCGTCGAAGATGCCGGTGTCGATGAGCTCGTACTCACTGTCGGCGTAGCCGCGCGATGCGTTCGTCGCGATCAGGTCCTCGTAGGGGAATGCTGCCTGGGGATACTTGTAGCGCCAGCGCATCCAGGCATGTGTGGGGGTGTTGTCGCTGTAGAAGTAGTACTCCTTCACGTCCTCGCCGTGGTTGCCCTCGGAGTTCGTGAGGCCGAACAGTCGCTCCTTGATGATGGGATCCGCGCCGTTCCAGAGCGCGAGGGACAGGCAGAGCAGGCCCTTGTCGTCGCTGACGCCGGCCAAGCCGTCCTCGCCCCAACGGTAGGCACGCGACCTCGCCTGGTCGTGCGTGAAGTAGGACCAGGCATTACCGTCGGCGCTGTAGTCCTCGCGCACCGTGCCCCACTGACGCTCGCTGAGGTATGGCCCCCATTGCCGCCACGGCACACTCTCGCGCGCCTCGCGCAGCCGTACTTCTTCCGCCGTCAGCACCATGCCAGCCTCCCGCCGCCCACCCTAGGGATCTGCGGTGGGTCTGGGCCGAGAACGGTCGGCCGTTCACCGGACTGTCACACGGCGACCTGACCCGGGGGACCATCTGGTGGTCTGATCGGCAGCGCTGGCGGGCAGAGCTCCCGCGCCTCCCGGCGACCGTGAGACGTGGCTCGTCGACCTGTCGTGGATGTCGGCCTGGGGACAGCATGTGGATACAACGATCGCGTAACAGGTTGTGCCACAATGGGTTTCGGCATTGACACAAGTTAGAACAGGTGTACTATCTACCCATGATCGAGCAGCGATGGGCGGAGACGGCGCTGACCCGCGTGCCCGTCGTCGTCCTCGCCACCGTTGATGCCCGTCATGGTCTTGCACGCCTGTCGCAGGTGTGGGCTGACCGGTTGCGTGCGGCGTTGGCAGGGCCGGTCTCCGAGCACACCGCGGTGGTGCTCGCGTCGGTCCCGGTGGTGCCGCTGGATGAGGAGGGTCTGCTGCTGCGGGTCCAGCTCGCGGACCGGGTCCTGGCTTGGGCGCAGGCCCAGGCCCATGCTGCGCTCGCGGACTATGCGGGGACGCCCAGTGCTGATGTGAACCGGGAGCGGCACCTGCGCCTCGAGGTCCGGATCGCCCGCCGCAGCTCCGATGACGCCGCGGGCTGTGACATCGATGAGGCGCGTCGCCTCGCTGGCCCGTGCCTGGCGGTGCGGGACCTGCTCGAGGCAGGGGAGATCTCCGCGCGGCACGTGTGGCCGGTCCTCAACCGCACCGCGGGCATCGATGATGCGGTGACGGTGGAGGCGATCGCACGGATCGCGGACCGGTTGCCCCGGATGGCCTCGACCGGGGTTGGTGGGTCCATCACCCGGGCCCTGGCCAAGGTCGACTCCCGCGCCCAGGCCGTGAAGGCACGCGCCGCCCGCGCGCACAACGTCGGAGTGACCTACCGGTCGTTGCCCGACGGTCTCGCCCAGATCACCGCGACCCACAAGGTCGAGGACGCCCGCGCGATCATGGAGATCATCGACACCACCGCCGACCGGTTCCTCACCCACCAAAGCGGCTGCCAGCCCTGCGCGGAAGCAGTCCCCCACGAGATCGGCCCCGCCCGCGCCGCCGCGCACCTCGCGATGGTCCTGCGCGCCGACCCCGACACAACACCCGTCGACCCTGACACGGCACCCGCCGGCGCGTCCGTGGCACCCGCCCACGCGCAAGGCCCGGTGTCCGGTCCCGCCGACCCGACCACGACGGCGGCGGCATTGGCATCTGTGTCGGTATCGGCGGGCAAGCGCCGGCGCGGGACGCGTCGCCGTCGCGGTGAGACCCAGGTCGTCATGGACTTCACGACCTGGCTCGGCCTCGACGACAACCCCGCCATGGTCGCCGGACACCCCATCCCCGCCGACATCGCCCGCGAGATCGCCACCACCACCGGGTCCCTGCGCCGCATCGTGACCGACCCCGCCGACGGCCACCTCATCGACCACGGCAACCGGATCTACCTCCCCGACGACCTCCGACGACACGTCGCCGCCCGCGACGCCCACTGCCAAGCACCCGGCTGCCGACAACCCGCCAACCGCTGCGAGCTCGAACACATCATCGCGTTCCCCACCGGAGCATCAAGCACCACCAACACCGACATGTACTGCAAACGAGACCACATCTCCAAAACCCGCCGAGACATCACCATCCTCGACCACCGCAGCGACGGCTCCGCGACCTGGCAAACCAGACACGGCCAAACCGGAACCATCAACCCCCGCCCCTACCTCAACCCACCCGAACCACCCACACCCCGAGACCCCTGGACCGAGGACCCACCCCCCTTCTAGAACCACGCCCACATCCGGGGAGACCCCACGACACCAGGCGATATCCGGCAGGATCAGCCGGGTGGCGATGTCCCCGTACGTTGCGCAGCTGCGAGCAGCGATGGGCTCGGCCGTACTCCTCCTGCCGTCGGCCACGGTGCTCCCGATTGACGCGCTCGGACGGCTCCTGCTTGTCCGACACCGCGGTCACAGCGATGGTTGGGGCACCGTTGGCGGTGCAGTCGAGATCGGCGAGTCGCCTCGGCAGGCTGCGCTCCGGGAGACTCACGAGGAGATCGGTGCCGTCCCGCGAAGCCTGTCGCTGGTCGATGTCTTGGGCGGGCCCGACTTTGAGGTCGTCTACCCCAACGGGGATCGCGCTGCGTATGTCACATCCGTTTTCAGGGCCGACCTCGGATCGCAGGCCACGGTGCCGGACGGCGAGGAGATCGAGGAGATCGAGTGGTTGTCACGTGAGGCACTCACGACCGCCAGCCTCAACAGCCTCACACGGGCTGTGCTGATGGGCGTCGGGCTCCTCTAGCGACGGCTCCACTCGCCATCGGTTGATGGCGCTACGACGGCCGGCTCACTCGGCTCCTCGGAGTCGTCGGTCGGAGGCGCAGGTACATGATGTGGAGCCCGACGAGTCCTTCGGTGTGGTGGTCGAACGCCTCGGGCACGGTCGCCAAGATCTCGAAACCGAGCGATTCCCACAGCGCCACAGCGGTCGTGTTGGTCTCGACGACGGCGTTGAACTGCATGCCATGAAATCCGTGGTCGCGCGCCCACTCGACGGCGAACTGGCCGAGGGCGCGACCTGTTCCTCGCCCCTGCGCATCCGGGTCGACCATGAAGCTGGCTGTCGCGATATGCGCACCGCGGCCCCCACGGTTGGGACCCATCTTGGCGCTGCCGACCACGCGACCCTCGCTCACGGCGACCACGGTGAGCCCGGGCGGCATCTCCGTCCACAGTGCCTCGGCCGCAGCCGAGTCCAGGTCGTCGGGATACGCATAGGTCTGCCCGTCACGGACGATGCCGTCGAAGAACGGCCAGATCTGCTGCCAGTCATCGGGAGTGGCGGGGCGGATGAGCACGACGACACGGTAACCAGACAGCCGCGGGCCAGCGACAGGGATCGCGTCAGCGCTGGCGCGCGCGATCGCTCAGGAGCGGGTACGCCGCGAGTGATCGGGGGCTGCGAGAAGTCTCGTGATTCCGTCGGCGTCGAGGCAGGCGAGGGCATACCCGGTGTACTCCTCGATCCCGGTCACCTCGGCTCCCAGCCAGGAGGGGAGGCGGTCGGGTGGCAGTCCGGTCTCGCCCAGGTCGAGCTCAGCCGTCGTGAGGCCCGACAGGGCACCGCCGAAGACGTCGACCGCGACATCGAGCTGGCCAGAGAGCGGGATGACATGCCTGGTCTTGGTCAGGGTGACGGCGGGGAGTCCGGACAGGAGCGCGTGCTCGACCTCGTCGAGGTACACCGTGGTGTGGGCGAGCGCCGAGGCGTCGCCAGGCACGAAGCGAATCTTCTGCCCGAGCTTGTACACCGGTGCCTGGCCGGCCTCGCGCACGGTTCGCAGGCGCAGCCTGGTGCCCTCGACGTACCTGTCCTCGATCTGCTTCACCTGCGACGCACCGGCGAGGTCCACGGAAACGTCGGGAAGGAACCGGCGCTCTCGCTCCACGGCGGCGTACTTCAGCGATGGCCGCACATCTCCCGTCACAGCCGCAGTATGCCTGCGGCACCAGCTGACTCGTTGATGCGGATGCTCGCCGATCCTCATGGGGATGCCGTCGCGCGAGGAGGGGTCGATCGGATCCCCTCGCGCCGACGCCACCGGCGTACGGTGACTTTCATGGACGGTGACGATCGTGAAGCACTGCGTCGACTCGTCGAGGAAGAGGGCGACGAGGACGCGGCGGCACGCCTTGCCGAGTTGGCGGTGAACGACGGAGACGTCGAGACACTGCGATTCCTCGTCGACTCCGGCAGCGAAAGCGCCGGTGACCAGCTGGCGACACTGGCTGCAGATGCCGGTGACGTCGCCCTGCTGAAGGAGCTCATCGACAACGGCAACGAGGCGGCGGCCGACCGGCTCTGCTCGCTCGCTGTCGCCGCCGGTGACGAGAGCCTACTGGCCTACCTCGTCGACTGCGGTCACGAGGAGGCCGCCGACGGGTGGGCCGAGATCGCCGCTGCGCGAGGAGATCTCGAGACACTGCGCCGGCTCGCCGACGAGGGGAGTGGGGTGGCGGTGGCCCTCCTCCGTACAGCGGGCGGATCGACGTCCTAGTCGGCGCGGAGCGATGTCGTCGCCCTACGTCCAGAACCGGCGGCGACCCGTGGCGGAAGCCACGATGCCCTTGTGCTTCCTGCTCGGGTTGACGCACGCTGACCTCCATGGCGACGCACTGGACCTTGGGCTGCGACGCAGCCGACCCGCACCGGCTGGCAGCCTTCTGGGCCCTCGCGCTCGGCTACATCAGCGAGCCCGGCTACGACGAGCCCGATGGTGCCTCCATCGTCGATCCTGACGGCCGTGGCCCCGCCATCGGATGGCTCAGGGTCCCCGAGGGCAAGGTGGCCAAGAACCGCCTGCACATCGATATCCGGGTCGCGGGGGAGCCGCCGTGGGACATGGCCGAGCGCGAGGTGCTCATCCGCGCCAAGTCCGCCGAGCTCGCCGACGCCGGGGGAGCGGTCGTCCGGGAAGAGTCGTGGGAGGGCGTGCTCAGCCATGTCGTCATGCACGACCCTGAGGGGAACGAGTTCTGCGTCGCCTGAGTGTCGAACTCAGGGAGTGTCGAACTCAGGGAGTGTCGCGCTCAGGGAGTGTCGCGCAGCAGGTTGCCGTCGCGCACGACCATGCGCAGCTCAGCGCGCGCGGCCTGGCTCGCGACGAGCGCCCGCTCCTCCTCGACTCCGCGGCCGTAGACGTCGACCGCCTGCGCCGCGATGGTCGACCACGAGTGGTCGCGGGCGAGTCGACGCTTCGCCGCGCGGGAGAGGCGTCGTGCGAGCACGTCGTCGGAGAGCACCTCGGTGACCGCATCGGCGAGAGCGACATGGTCCGATGCTGGGAAGAGCAGCCCGGTCATGCGGTCCTCGACGAACTCGGCAAGACCGCCTGTGCTCGCGACGACCAGAGGTGCCCCCAGTGCCGCGGCCTCGAGTGCGACGAGGCCGGAGGGTTCATAGCTGCTGGGCACGACGGCGACGTCGGCGGCGGCGTACAACGCGGCCAGCTCCGGCTCGGCCAGGAACCCGGTGAACCGCACGGACTTCCCGAGCCTCTTGCGTGTCGCCTGTGCCTGCAACTCGTCGGCCATGCCGCCCTTGCCCACCACGACGAGTCGGATGTCGGGAAAGCGCTTGCGCAGCGCGGGCATCGCGTCTATGAGCGTGTGAACGCCCTTCTCGTACTCCAGCCGCCCCGAGAACAGCACGAGCGGTCCGGCGCTGGCGTACTCCTCGCGCGCTGCGTCGGTCGCGCGTCGGGTCGTGCGCCAACGCGCGAGATCCACGCCGTTGGCGACGAGGTCGACCTTCGCCGGTGGCAGCTCGAAGAGGCGGGTGACCTCGTCGCGCATCGACGCGCTGCACGTGATGACACGGCGCGCCTCGAAGGTCAGCCACCACTCGGTCGTGTGGATGGAGCGGCTCAGGTCCGACGGCAGCCAGCCCTGGTGCCGGCCGGCCTCTGTCGCGTGCATGGTTGCGACGACGGGTACGCCGAACGCCTGGCGCAGAGTTGCAGCCGCGTGCGCGACCACCCAGTCGTGCGCGTGCACGACCTCGGGCACCCACGAGCGCCCCAGCGCCAGCGCGGGTCGCACGAGCGCGTGCTCGAGCGACACGACCCAAGCGAGGAAGTCGCTCATCTCGATGACCGGAGGGTCGTGCGGTGCGCGCAGCACGCGCACACCGTTGACGCGCTCGTCGAGCGCGACGCCGGAGGTGCCAGGGTGCTGGGTCACGACGACGACGTCGTGCCCCGCGGCCGCCTGCGCCTCGGCGAGGGTGTGCACGTGCCGACCCAGACCGCCGTAGACCAGCGGCGGGTACTCCCACGACAGATGAAGGACGCGCACGGGACGCAGGCTAAGGCCTCGGTGGTGTGTCCGCCCCGCAGCGCGACAGCGCCCGGCGTCCCTGCCCCTCAGCCGGTGAGCAGACGCGCGTCGAGATGGCCGAACGGCCCGTCGACGGAGCGGAGCCGTCGCGCGAGGTCGTCAGCAGCGGCGACGTCGCCTCGCTCGATGAGGTCGGCGAGCAGCCGTGCCTCACGGTGGTGGCGAGCGTGCCGGTCACGGGCGTAGCCGGCCGCAGACTCCTTGGTCACCATGAACGCCCAGTCGCTCGCCAGCGCCAGCAGGGTCGTGCGAGCGAGCTGGTCGCGCGTGGTGTCCCGCGCGGTGGTCGCCACCCCGAGCACCTTGGCGACGCGGCCGCGCAGGGCCTCGTTGTCGGCGACGAGGTCGGCGACCGCCTCGCCGTCCCACACGTGCCAGTCCTTGCCAGACCCCCACGATCCGGAGTCGAGGTGCAGCGCTCCGCCGACGTGACCGGCCTCGGTCGCACCGCGGAGCGTCGTGACGCGTACGCCCGCCTCGGGCAGCAGGCGCAGCACCGCCTCGAGCCACTGCGGACCCTCGTGCCACCAGTGGCCGAACAGCTCGGTGTCGTAGGCGGCCACGATGAGCGCAGGCCGGCCGTCGCGCTGTGCGGCGAGGTCGACGAGTCGCCGGCGTACGACGTCGACGAAGTCGGCCGCGTCGACACCGACGGCAGCGGCGGCGCGGTCGGGCTCATACGGCGCCTTCTCGTGCGACGGCGTGGACCTGCTGGTGACGCGCGACGGGTGGAACCCCGAGTCGTGGTCGAACGTGTGGAAGTCGCGATACCAGCGGCCCCCGGGATAGCCCTTGCGGGGGGACCACACGCGGTAGGTGACATCGAGGTCGCGTGCGAACGCCACGACGTCGCTGTCGCCGACCGTGACGCCCTCGGCGGTCGTGCCGCCGGCACCGAGCAGCGTCGGCCCGTCGACGAGGAATCGGCGCACCCCGGCATCGGAGTAGAGCTCCTCGAGCCCCGGTCGATAGCCGCACTCCGGTGCCCAGATCCCTTCAGGTCGTTGGCCGATCCGCACCGCTGTGTCGTCGAGCCCGGTGCGCAGTGCGAACCCGACCCACGCATCGTCGAGCAACGGCTGGAACGCATGGGTTGCTGGCCCGCCGAGCAGCTCGAGCGCACCCGCATCGAGCAGGGGGCGCAGCACGGGGGACAGGCCGCCCGACCAAGCGCCCTCGGCCGCCTCGAGTGCGTGCTGCGACGCCCGGAACTCTCGTGACCCGAGCTCCCGCAGCGCTGGATCCCGTTGTGTCGCAAGCCCTTCCGCCCGTGCCTGCCAGAATCCGAGCCAGGTGTGGAACTCGCGGCGCACGTAGGCGTCGTCCAGCTGTGCCCCGAGCACGGGAGTCACGCCAAGAGTCACCAGGTCCGTACGCCCCTCTGCCGCAAGGCGTTCGAGCACCTCCACAACGGGGAGATAGCTCCTCGCCCACGCCTGGTGCAGCCACTCCTCACCGACGGGCCATGCCCCGTGGTGCGCCAGCCACGGCAGATGCGTGTGCAGCACCAGGCAGAACGTCCCCACCGGCGCAGAAGACGGAGTCGTCACAGCCCCAGCCTCACGGACGCACCGCGACCACGATCAGGTCCTGCGAGAGCGCAGCACCACCCACGAAGAAGTCATCAGCACCAACAGATTCCACGAACTCAGCCAACCCCCACTGCACAAACTGATCGTGTGGTTGCTTCCGACGGCGGGTGACAGCCACATGATCAGTTTCGGCGGTGGGGTCCAGCGCGGCGCGGATCTGGGCGACGACCAGGCTCTCGCCGTTCTCGCGCTCCCAGGCCTCGATGCGAGGGCCGTGGTGCAGGCCGTGCACCGCGAGGTCGGCGAAGCCGGCAGCGCTCAGGACATCGACGAGCTGCTCTGCGTCGAACTCCTCGACGTGGAAGGGATTGGCCGGCTTCTGGCCGCGACCGAGTCCTGGCGAGAACACTGGACGGTGAGGTGTCGACACCATCACGATGCCACCGGGTCGCAGCACCGAGAGGCAGTCGCGAAGGAATCCGCGCAGGTCCCACAGATGCTCGACGACCTGCAGGCTCACGAGCACGTCGACCGAGCCCGGTGCGACCGGCATCGCCGCAAGGTTGGCACGCAGCGTCGTCACCCCGGCGTACGTCGTGGCCGCGTGCGCGACCGACGCCTCGTCGAACTCCAGCGCCAGCACCTGGCGGGCACCGGCGTCGCGCAGCAGGGCCGCGCCGTAGCCCTCACCGCTGCCGGCTTCGACGACGACAGCGTCGCGCAGCCGGTCGCGCCACGTCTCGACGATCCAGAGGTAGGCCGCCTCGTGCCGGGCAAACCAGTAGGCCTCGCCCGGTGCGCCGGGAACGGTGCGCTCGCCGGTCAGGGGAAGGGGGTGCGGCACGGCGCAACCCTAGGCGGGTGAACCGGTTCCTGGTCAACGGCTGACGCTCGACCACAGCCGCTGCGGCCCCGAGGTGAGCGGCAGATCACCTCGCCCGACAGGAGGGGTGTCGGTGGGTCGGAGCAGACTGGTCGTCGTGGCTGACCTCACCGTGACCGAGCTCTGGGATGTCGAAGCTCTCGTCTTCGACGACGAGCCGCACCACTCGCTCGAGGATCTCGACATCCGCAACGCCTGGTGGGACGTCATGGAGGCGGTGCTGCCCGCGCCGCACGCGGTCGTGGCCGACCTCGGCTGCGGCACCGGCTCGATGTCGGTGCTCCTCGCCGAGCGAGGCTATGACGTGCTCGGTGTCGACCTCTCGCCGCGCATGCTCGAGCGCGCGGTCGCCAAGGCCGAGAGCTATTCCGTGCCTGTCCGCTTCCTCGTCTGCGATGCCACCGCCCCCGCCCTGCGCGCGGGCAGCGTCGACGTCGTCCTGACCCGGCATGTGCTGTGGGCGCTGCCCGATCCGAGCGCCGTCCTCGATCGTTGGTTCCGCCTGCTGAGACCCGGGGGATCCCTCGTCCTGGTCGAAGGGCGATGGCACACGGGCGCCGGGATCGCGAGCGATGACCTGCGCGACCTCGTCGAGCGCGACGGCGTCGACATCAAGGTGACCCCGCTCCAGGATCCGCTCCTCTGGGGTCACCCGATCACCGACTCGCGCTACGTCCTCACCGCCCGCACCTGACCGGCACTGCACGTGACCTGGGGGCAGGTCACTGCACCGCTGACGCGCGGCGCTGTGCTCGTGAGGCAAGGCACCCCATGGGTGCGCCCACGGCCTCGTCGTGATCGACTGAGGGTGGGGCACCGTCGTCGCCCGGCCTCGATCGAGGAGCACCAGCCGTGAGCACTCCGACCGCGTCCGACTGGACCACCGCCCTGCACGCCTCGCACGACCGGCTCGTCGGTCTCGTGACGGGCCTCGACGAGGCCGCGCTCACCTCGCCGTCCTACGACAGCGACTGGAGCATCGGTCAGGTGCTGTCGCACCTGGGCAGCCAGGCTGAGATCTTCAACCTCGTCGTCGCTGCTGCGCACGCCGACGAACCCATCCCCGGCGGCGACGCGTTCCCGCCGATCTGGGACCGGTGGAACGCCAAGTCTGCGCTTGAATGGCGTGACGACTTCGTCGCTGCGGACACCACCGAGCTTGCCGGGATCGAGGCGCTCGACCCGGACACCTTCCGCATCGCGATGTTCGGCATGGATCTCGACCTCGTCGGCTTCGTGCGCATGCGCCTTGAGGAGCACGCGATCCACACGTGGGACGTCGCCGTGGCCCTCGACCCGACCGCACAGGTGTCCCCGGACGCGGTGGCTCTCCTCATCGAGGGGATCGGCATGACCGCGGCCCGAGCGGGCAAGGGCTCGCCCGCGCCCTACCGCGTGCGCGTGGGCACCAGCGACCCCAGCCGCGACCTCGTCGTGTCGGTGGGCGATGCCGTGACCATCGACGCGGCCGAGCCTGACGACAGCTACGACGGCTCGATCGACCTGCCCGCCGAGGCGTTCCTCCGTCTCGTCACCGGGCGCCTCGACCCGGACCACGCACCGGCGTGGAGCGAGTCCGGCGCTCGTGGCCTCACCGATCTCCGCACAGCCTTCCCGGGCTTGTGAGCCGCGCCGCCCCATCGCCCGGTCGTCTCCAGCGCCCCGTTGTGTCCCGCAAGGACCGCGAGGTGGGCAGGTGCCGACGGAGTGGATTCGCGCCGTCTGTTACCCGCGGGTAACCTCTGCTGCGTGCTCCCGTCCGGATCTCGTCTGTCGACCCCCTCTCACACGGAGGAGGCTGGTCGGGCATCCTGGCCGGGCGCTGACCGAGCAATCCGTGAGCGAAGCAATCCCTGAGCAGAGAGGTCGGTTCCCGACCATGAAGATCGTCGTACTGGTGAAGCATGTGCCGGACGCTGCTGGTGACCGGTCGTTCGCCGCTGACCTGACCAGCGACCGTGCGGCCGTCGACGGCCGGCTGTCCGAGCTCGACGAGTACGCCGTCGAGCAGGCGCTGCAGGTCGTGGAGAAGGCCGGCGAAGGTGAGATCACCTTCCTCACGATGGGACCGGCATCCGCGGGTGAGGCGTTGCGCAAGGCCTTGAGCATGGGTGGCGACGCCGCCGTGCACGTGGTCGACGACGCGCTCCACGGCAGTGACGCGCTCGCGACCTCGAAGGTGCTCGCAGCGGCCCTCGGCAAGCTCGAGTGGGACCTCGTCGTGTGCGGCATGGCATCGACCGACGGCACGATGAGCGTCGTCCCCGCGATGCTGTCGGAGCGCCTCGGCGTCGCCGGACTGACCCTCGCCTCCTCGCTCACGGTCGATGGCACCTCGGTGACGATCCGACGTGACGGTGACGACGCGTCGACCACGGTCACCGCGTCGCTACCTCTGCTGGTGTCGGTGACCGACCAGACCGGCGAGGCTCGCTACCCGTCGTTCAAGGGGATCATGGCAGCGAAGAAGAAGCCCGTGACCACCTACACCCTGGCCGATCTCGGCATCGAGCCTGCGCAGGTCGGCCTGTTGGCCGCATGGTCCGCAGTCGAGTCCGCGACCAAGCGCCCGCCGCGTCAGGCCGGCGTCATCGTGACCGACGAGGGAGACGGTGGCGTCAAGCTTGCCGACTTCCTCTCGGCCGGCAAGTTCATCTGAGAGGCGTGGCAGACATGACTGAAGTTCTCGTTGTCGTCGACCACGTCGACGGCGTAGTGCGCAAGACCACGACCGAGCTGCTCACCATCGCGCGTCGTCTCGGCGAGCCTTCTGCGGTGTTCTTCGGTGCCGGCATCGAGGCTGCGCAGGAGGCGCTCGCGAAGTACGGAGCGGTCAAGGTCTACGTCGTCGATGCTCCCGAGCTCGACGGATTCCTCGTGACCCCGAAGGCCGAGGCGCTCGTCGCCATCGCCGAGAAGACCTCGCCTGCGGCGATCCTCGTGACGTCGTCGGCGGAGGGCAAGGAGATCGCGGCTCGCGTCGCGGTCAAGCTCGACTCCGGCATCATCACCGACGCTGTCGACGTCGACGCATCCGGTGTCGCGACTCAGTCGGTGTTCGCTGCGTCCTACGTCGTGACCGCGAAGGTCACCCACGGCACGCCGATCCTCACAGTGAAGCCCAACGCGGCAACACCGGAAGAGGCCCCGGCGGCCGCTGCGGTCGAGAACGTCGCGGTGACCTTCTCGGCAGCGGCGACCGCAGCGAAGATCACCGAGGTGGCACCTCGTCAGAAGTCGGGTCGCCCCGAGCTGACGGAGGCCGCGATCGTCGTCTCCGGCGGTCGTGGTGTCGGAGGGGCCGAGGGCTTCGGAGTGATCGAGGCGCTCGCCGACTCACTCGGTGCGGCAGTCGGCGCCTCGCGTGCAGCGACCGACGCAGGGTGGTATCCCCACGCGTTCCAGGTCGGTCAGACCGGCAAGACGGTCTCACCCACGCTCTACGTCGCCAACGGCATCTCCGGTGCGATCCAGCACCGCGCGGGTATGCAGACCTCCAAGACCATCGTCGCGGTCAACAAGGACTCGGAGGCACCCATCTTCGAGCTCGCCGACTTCGGCGTAGTAGGCGACCTCTTCGCAGTAGTCCCCCAACTGACAACCGAAGTAACCAAGCGCAAGGGCTAACCCCCCCGGCCCCCACAGCTCCCGAGGTCCCCGAGTCACAGGTCGAATGGTC
>JANXWJ010000210.1 GCA_025351185.1 Candidatus Nanopelagicales bacterium | reverse complement strand
GGAAGTCCTCCGGGCGTTGGCGCACGTTGGGGTTCGGGTGCCACGGCCCCCCGCCGAGCAGCTCATACTCCGGGCGCAGTCCGGGCATGGCGCTCTGGTCGACCCAGTAGCCCTGCTCGAGGACGACGACGCTGAGACCTTGCTCCGCGAGGTGCTTGGCGGCGACGCCCCCGGATGCTCCCGCACCGATGATCAATACGTCTGGCACGTCCTGGGTGCTCACGAATTCCTCCCGACGATGTGGTTGTGACTACGCAAGTAGGTTCAACTGCTCGACGACGTCGTGGATGTCCTCAACGGCCCCCACGTCTGCGTGCCCGAACAGCGGCGCGTTCTTGTCGGAGTTCACGACGACGATGGTCTGACTGTTTTGCATCCCGGCCAGGTGATGCAGGGCGCCGGAGATGCCGAAGGCGACGTACAGGCGCGGCTTCACCGTCGTGCCGGTCTGACCCACCTGATGCGACGCGGGAAGCCACCCGGCATCGACGATCGGGCGCGAAGAACCGAGCGCGGCACCAAACTTGGCAGCCACCTCGGCGAACACAGCCACGTTCTCCTGGCTGCCCACGCCGCGACCCACCGAGAAGATGACGTCGGCGCGGGTGAGGTCGACGTCGCCCGAGGGTCGGACGAGCTCGACCGAACGCACCCGAGACTCGGGGAGGTCGACGGCCAACGAGCGCACGGTCGGCGAACCACCGGGTTCGGCCGCTTCCCAGGTCGAGGGACGGACCAGGACCAGCCCCGGCCGGGACGCGTCGAGCTCGACCTCCGCATGGACTCGGCCGTCGTAGACCGATCGCGTCGCAATCAGCGGCCCTGACTCATCCCGCCGTAGTGCGATGGCGTCGGTGACCACTCCCAGGTCGAGGAGATGGCCGAGAGCCGCGGCGTAAGCCGAGGAGCGGATCGTGAATCCGGCGAGCACCTGGTCGGGGTCGACGTCGGCGACGAGGGCGGCCGCCGCCGCGAGCGCCTGCTCGTGGTCGCGGTCGGATCCCGGCGCCGCGACCGTCACGATCTCGGTCACGCCGACGAGGGACGCAGCCTCGATCAGGTCGTGGGGCTCCTGCGTGACGACGGCGAGCACAACGTCGCCGCCGAGGCTGGCCGCGGCAGTCACCGCCTGCGCCGTCACGGGGGCGAGCACCCCGTCGATGACCTCGGCGAGCACGAGCGAGCGAGTCATGACTGGACCTCCCGGACCAGGTCGGCGATCCGAGCCGCCACCGCGGCAGGCCCGCCTTCGATGAGCTCGAGGGAACGACCCGCACCGGTCAGGGCGACGCAGAGGCGCGCCACCGTCGTCCTCGACGGCGGCAGGCTCGAGGGCACCACCACGTCGATGTCGGCCTTCTTCGCGCGCATCTTGTCCTTGAAGCTGCCGTAGCGCGGGGTGTTGGCCCCGACCTGGACCGTCACAACGGCGGGGAGGTCGACCTCGACCCGCTCGACGATGCCGCCTTCGAACTCGCGCTCCAGCGCGAGCGTCGACCCGGACGCGGAGAGCCGTCGTCCGACCGGCACGCACGCCACGCCCCACATCGCCGCCAGGACTGGACCGACCGACTGGGCGCCCGTGTCGGACGACTGCACTCCAGTCAGGACGAGGTCCGGGGATTCCGACTCGACCACGGCCATGAGCGCCGCGGCGACGGAACGCGGATCCGACGCGACGACGCCGTCGGCCCACGCGCGGACGGCGCGTTGGGGTCCCAGCGACAAGGCAGAGCGGAGCGCTTCGTCCGCCTCCCCTTCGCCCGCGCTCACGAGCACGACCTCGCCGTCACCTGCGTGCTCGACGAGCACCAGGGCCTCCTCGACCGCGCAGAGGTCCGCCTCGTTGACCAGGGCGGTGACGAACGCGGGATCGACGGCTCGGCCGTCGGCGGTGAACTCGACGTACGTCGACACCTCGAGCACCTGGGTCACGCAGACCAGAACCTTCACCCCGACCTCCGTTCTGCAACATACGCATTGTATCGGCACATAGTGCAGAAGTTAATCGACGGAGGTGCCCCCGTCAAGGGGTACTCATCATCACATCAGCATGTCTCGGGGGTCGAGCCTTCGTCGCGATCAGGCAATCAGCGCGTGCAGCTCGGCGATGACGCCGGCTGGGTCCGGCGCGTCGAGAACCCGCTGCACGCTCGAGCCGAAGCCCACCCCGATCGCGCCGGCGGTCAGATAGTCGCGCGCGTTGAGGTGGTCGACGCCGCCCACGGCGACGAAACGCATCGAAGGGAACGGGCCACGGATGTGTCCGAGCCAATGCGGCCCCACCTGCGACGCCGGGAACAGCTTGCAGACCGTGAGGCCGAGCGCGTCGGCCAGGGTCACGTCGGAGGGCGTCATGACGCCCGGCACCGGAATCGCCCCGGACTCCAGGGTCGCCGTGACCACCTGGGCGTCGATCCCTGGGCTGAGGATCACCGACGCCCCCATGCCCGTTGCCCGCCGCGAGGCCTCGGCGGTGAGCACCGTGCCGGCACCGAACGGGCGGCCGTCCGCGACCTCGGCCACGGCGGCGAGCGACGCCCACCCGGACTCGCCCTGGACCGGCACCTCCACCAGGTCGATGCCGATCTCCCAGCTGCGGAGCGCGAGCTCGCGCGAGGTCGCGGCCCCCAGGCTCCGGAGGATCGCGACGGTGCGCAGAGCGGTCAACCGACCCACCCCAACTGGCGCGACGTCGCGTGGGTGGCTTCGAGGAGGGCCGGGACGAAGCCCAGGAGCGCGTCGCGGTCGATGCGACTGATCGGGGTGGACACGCTGATCGAACCCGCCACCTCGCCGTCGGCGGAGAAGATCGGGGCGGACACACAGTGGATGCCCGGCTCGTTCTCCTCGTCGTCGAGCACGTAGCCCCGTTCGCGCGATAGTGCGAGATCCGCTTCGAGCGCGTCGGTCGTCGTGAGTGTGTGCTCGGTCCGCCTGACGAGCTCGTGCGACGCGAGCAACGACTGCCGCTCCGCTTCGGGGAGGAAGGCGAGGATCGCCTTGGAGACGCCCGCGCAGTGCAGCGTCGCAATCGCGCCGATGCGCGACACGGTGCGTACCGGGTGTTGAGACTCCACCTTCTCGATGTAGACCACGTCGCCGTCCTCGAGCGCCCCGAGGTGCACCGTCTCCCCCGTCGTGGCGCTCAGGCGTTCCATCGCGGGCCGAGCGACCGACCTCAGCTCGAGACCGTCCAGCGCCTGGAAGCCGAGGCGGAACATCGCGGCGCCGAGGCGGTAGCGGTGGTCGGGCAGCTCGTGGACGAAGCCGTGCTTGCGCAGCGTGTGCAGGAATCGCAGCGCCGTCGAGTGATGGACGTCGAGGAACTCGCCGATCTCTGCGATGCGGCGCGGCTTCTCCCCGACGTAGTCGAGAATCTGCAGAGCGCGGTCCAGAGTCTGGCTCATAGAGGTGTCTCCTCCTTCAGGTTCGGCAGGATCTGCCCGAGGTCGGCTGCGCACGCGGCGAGCTCGTCCCGGTCGATGCCCGGCACGGTGTCACCCACGACTCCGACCACACGCGAGGCCAGCAGGTGCCCGAGCCGGAGTCTGGCACGCGGAGGCCAGCCCCAGAGCGCGGCGGCCAGGTAGCCGGCGGCGAACGCGTCTCCCGCGCCCGTGACGTCGATGACGTCGACCCGATGGGCAGGTTCGGACACCGAGCCCTCGGCGGTCACGAGCACCGCCTCGGCAGGACCGAACTTCACGACGAGCTCCTGGTCCGGGCGCATGAGCAACGCCTGCGCGAGCACGTCCACGTCGTCGGACCCGAGCAGCGCTCGGGCCTCGTCATCGCCGATGAACACGAGATCTGCGGCACGGGCCAGCGGTACCAGGACGTCGGCCGCCTGGTCGGCGTCGGCCCACAGGACCGCGCGGTAGTTGACGTCGAAGCTGGTCCCGCCGCTCCGTCCGGCAAGCAGCCGCGTGACCACCTTCCGGTTCTCCGCAGAGAGGGCCGGAGTCACCCCGGTCAGGTGCAGCCGGCGAGCAGTCTGCAACGGCCCGACGTCGAGCAGGTCGAGACGACTCGCTGCGCTGCCGGCTCGGTAGTAGCGCATCCGGGAACCGCTCGGGCCGACCTCCTTCACGGCTGCGCCGGTACGTCGGGCCCGGTCCGTCTCGGACACGACGTGGACTCCGGCCGCGGCGATGGAGCCGGCGACGAACCCGCCGAGCTCGTCGGCGCCCAGGCGCGACCTCCATTCGGTGCGGCAGCCCAGAAGCGCCATGCCGACCGCGACGTTGGACTCGGCCCCGGCGGTGATGAGCCGGTAGGAGTCGACGCCCCCGTCGCGCACGAAGGTCGCCATCGTCTCTCCGAGGGCCACCAGGTCAGGGGCTTCGCGGGTCACGGCGTCCTTCGTGGTTCGTGGCCGGTCCCCTTGACCTACCTTCCCGGTGTACGTTAGCGTCACTATTCGACATATGCAATCTCTGTGCGTATGTCGCAGAGAGAGGATCCTTGTGACTGTTGAGCATCGCACCTACGAGATCGTGCCCGGCACGATGGACGCCTGGCTCGTGCTGTTCCACGAGAAGATCATCCCGCTGCACGCGGAGTTCGGCCTCCCCGTGCGCGGCGCTTGGGCCGACCACGAGACGTCGACCTTCATCTGGGTCCGGGAGTTCGTGGGAGAAGGCACCGCGGAGCAGCAGGAGGCACGCTACCGAGCATCCGACCGGCGTGCCGCCGTGATCGGCGACGAACCGAAGGCCTTCATCGTGAGCATGTCCGTGCGGCGTGTAGACACCGTCGTACCGGTGGTGGGGTAGCAGTGCAGACCCGCCGCCTCGGAACCGAGCTCGAGGTCTCCGCAGTAGGGCTGGGCTGCATGTCCATGTCCGGTACGTACGGCACCGACTTCGATGACGCCGAGTCACGCGCCACTCTTCTGCGAGCCGTGGATCTGGGGGTCACCCTCTTCGACACCGCCGACGTCTACGGCCCGTTCGCCAACGAGGCCCTCGTGGGTCACGCGCTCGCAGGCGTGCGCGACCAGGTCCTCTACTCCACGAAGTTCGGCATGGTGCGCGCGTCCGACGGGACCAACCATGGCGTCAACGGGCGGCCCGACCACGTGCGCCGTTCCTGCGACCTGTCGCTCCAACGGCTCGGCACGGACCGCATCGACATCTACTGGCAGCACCGGGTGGACCCTGACACTCCCATCGAGGACACGGTCGGGGCCATGGCCGAGCTCGTCGCGGCGGGCAAGGTCCGCTACATCGGGCTGTCCGAGGTGTCCGCCTCGACGCTGCGTCGCGCCCAGGCGATCCACCCGATCGCGGCCGTCCAGAGCGAGTACTCGCTGCAGAGCCGTGACGTCGAGCGGGAGGTGCTCCCCGCCTGCCGCGAGCTCGGGGTCGGGTTCGTCGCCTACAGCCCGCTCGGCCGCGGGCTGCTCACCGGTGCGATCACCCGCTCCGAGGACCTGGCCGCGGACGACTGGCGACGGACGTCGCCCCGTTTCCAGGGCGAGGCGCTCGAACACAACCTCGCGCTCGTGGAAGGGTCTCGCGAGGTCGCCGACGATCTCGGCTGCACGCTCGCGCAGCTGGCGCTGGCCTGGGTTCTCGCACGCGGCGATGACGTCGTGCCGATCCCGGGGACGAAGCACCGCCGCAACCTCGAGTCCAACGTGGCGGCGACCTCCTTGCACCTCACAGACGAGCACCTCGCCCGCCTCGACGTCGTCGTTCCGCCGGACTCCGTTGCCGGTGACCGCTACGGTGACATGTCCACAGTCAACGTCTGAGCGGGACCGATTCCTGTGGATCTCATGCTCGACGCGCTGCTTCCGGACCTGTTGCGCGACCGCGCCTGCCAGGACGGCGATCGTGAGTTCTTCCGCCGCCCGGGCGAGCGACCCGTCACCTACGCCGAGGCGTACACGGCCGCATGCGCCGTCGCCAACGGGCTCGTCTCGCTCGGCGTCGCGCACGGTGAGTGCGTCGTGATCATGGCCGACAACTCCACCGAGTCGATCGCGACGTGGCTCGGCACGAGTCTCGCCGGTGCGGCTGAAGTCGCGATCAACACCGGCTACCGCGGCCACAGCCTCGAGCACGCGCTGCAGAACTCGCACGCGCGCGTGATGTTCGTCGAGGAGCAGCTGTTGCCACGAGTCGTCGAGATCCGAGACTCGCTCACCTACCTCGAGACCGTCGTCGTCTATCCGTCGGGCGATGAGCCGTTCCGGGGGGCCGTCCCTGGCGTCAAGGTGCTCTCCTACCAGGGGATCCTCGGCGCAAGCGACCACGCGCCGGATCGAAGGGTCGGGCCGCACGACATCGCCTCGATCGTCTACACGTCGGGCACGACCGGGCCGGCCAAGGGCGTGATGTTGCCGCACGGTCAGGTCCGGCTCTTCTCACGGCTCGGGGTCGAGGGCGCACGGATGACCCCCGACGACGCCTTCTACTGCTTCATCCCCCTCTTCCACGTGGCCGGGAAGTTCATCGGGATCATGGGATCGATGATGGCGGGCGGGCGCGTCGTCCTCGACACGCGCTTCGCGGTCGAGGAGTTCCTGCCGCGAGTTCGCGACAACGGCTGCACCATCGCCCTGCTGCACGGCCCGCTCGTCGAGATGCTGCACCAGCAGCCCGAACGACCCGACGACGCCGACAACCCCATCACCCGCATCATGGCGTCACCGTTCCCGGCCGGCATCGCGCTGGACTTCCAGAAGCGGTTCGGCATCCGTGGGATCGAGACCTGGGGCATGACCGAGGTGACGATCCCGATTTGGCAACCGTTCGACGAGCCGCTGCGCATCGGGTCGTGCGGACGACTTCGGGAGGAACACTTCGAGCTGCGGATCGTCGACCCGGACACCGACGAGGAAGTCCCCGTCGGCAGCACGGGCGAGATGGTCCTGCGGCCACGTCGCCCCTTCACGATGATGCAGGGCTACCTCCGCATGCCCGAGGTCACCCTCGCCTCGTGGCGCAACCTCTGGTTCCACACGGGCGATCTCGCCTACGTCGCGAGCGACGGCTACGTCTACTTCGTGGATCGCGTGAAGGAGCGCATCCGCCGGCGGGCGGAGAACATCTCGTCGTACGAGATCGAGCACGCCGCCCAGGGGAACCCGGACGTGGCCGAGTGTGCGGCCGTGGGCGTCCCGTCGCAGTTCGCCGGCGACGACGACATCCTGCTGTGCGTGATCCCATCGCCCGACCGACCCTTCGATCCGGCGGTCCTCATCGCCGACCTCGCGGTCCGGCTGCCGCACTTCATGGTCCCGCGCTACATCCGGGTGCTCCGCGAGCTTCCGCGCACCCCGACGGGGAAGCCGCAGAAGGTCGCCCTGCGCTCCGAAGGAGTCACGACCGACACCTGGGACCGTCATGCTGCCGGCGTGTCCTTGAGAGAACTGATCACGGGAGCCGAGTCGTGAAGTACCTGACCATCGCCGACGTCCAGGTCGGCGACCGCGAGGTCTGGACGCGCACGATCACCGAGACCGACGTCGTCATGTACGCGGGGCTCATCGGCGACCGCGGTCCGCTCCACCTCGACGAGGAGTTCGCCGCATCGACACGCTTCGGTGGCCGCGTCGCCTACGGGATGCAGTGCGGCGGATACATCGGTGCCACGCTGGCGCAACTCCTCGGCGTAGGCAGCGCCTACGTTTCCCAGACGATGCGCTTCCGCGGTCCTGTGCTCATCGGGGACCGCATCACGGTCGACTGCGTGGTCACCGGGAAGGACCAGGAGCGCAAGCGCGTCTTCGTCACTACCACGGTCATGAAGGACGTGGACAAGGTCGTGCTCGAGGGCGAGGCCGAGCTCGTGATGTTCGAGATCGACGGGAACCCGTGACCGTGGACCTGGCGGCGTTCGACGCGACCGTGGACCGCGTCAGTACGTGGGGCCGTTGGGGCGCCGACGATCAGCGCGGGGCGCTGAACCTCGTCACGGAGCAGGTCGTGGTGTCCGCCGCGTCTCTGGTCCGGGTCGGCCGGTCCGTCAGCCTCGGCCACGACCTGGACCTGGTCAGCGGCCCCGACAACGCACGACCGGCGGACCACTGGATGACCGGGTACGCCGCTGATGGCAGCACTGAGCCGAGCGTCAACACCGACTACGTCGGCACCGACTTCCACGGCAAGTCCGTGACGCATCTCGACGCCCTCTGCCACTGCGTCTTCCGAGGCCGTCTCTACAACGGACACCTGGCCGCAGAGCATGTGGGCGAGGCCGGCGCCGACCTTGGCACCGTCTCGGAGATGGCGCAGGGGGTCGTGACGCGAGGGGTGTTCGTGGACGTCCCCCGGAGCCGTCGGCTGCCCTGGCTCGAACCCGGCTGCGCCGTGGGGGCGGACGAGCTCGAGTCCGTCCTCGATGACCAGGGCGTGTCGCTCCGACCGGGCGACGCCGTCCTCGTGCGCACCGGGGCGCGGGCACGCAAGGACACGCTGGGGGCCTGGGACCCCTCGAACTTCAGCGCAGGGCTCGCACCCGAAATCATGGTCGTGCTCAGCCGCGCCGGGACCGCGCTGCTCGGCTCGGACGGCGACAGCGACGTGCGGCCCAGTCCGGTCGAGGGCGTCTTCTCGCCCATCCACGCGCTCGCGCTCAACGCGATGGGCATGCCGCTCATCGACAACATGTTCCTCGAGGATCTCGCCGTCGTGTGCGCGGACCTCGACCGCTGGGAGTTCCTGTTCACCATGGCCCCCTTGCGCATCCCCGGCGGTACCGGTTCACCGGTGAACCCGCTGGCCGTGTTCTAGAAGACCGAGAGAGGACGACATGATCGAGGACATCACGATCGGCATGAGCGGGACGCTGGTCAAGAAGATCGAGCTGCAGGACTGCACGGAACGCGGCGGGTTCCACATCTTCGCCACACCGGATCTCGTGCTCCTGCTCGAGCTCACCGCGATCGAGGCGCTCGCGCCGTACCTGCCCGAGACACAGTCGACCGTCGGCACCCGTGTCGACGTCGCGCACACTGCTGCGACCTTGCTCGGCCAGACTGTGACGTGCACGGCGACGGTTACCGAGGTCGACCGGCGCCGCGTCGTCTTCGAGATCACGGCCAACGACGGTGTCGATGACATCGTCGCCGGGACTCACGAGCGGTTCATCGTCGACCTGGACAAGTTCGTCGCCCGCCTCGCCGAGAAGGCGGCAGCGGTGGGCTCCTGACAAAGGGCGTCACGGGGACGGCGAGGAGAAGACCTTCGCCGTCCCCGTGAAGTCAGCTCCCGAGCAGGCGCAGCACGGATGAGCACCCGATGGCGAGGTCGTCGACGACGAGGATGTTCGTGGTGGCGCGCAGCTGCACCACGGTGTAGATCCCGGTGGCCACCCCGATGAAGTCGATGCCGGCGGCCTCGGCAGCTCGCGAGTCCGCAACGGTGTCGCCCACGACGACCGGGACGAGCCCGCGCAGTGCAGAGTTCGCGGCAGCTGCGAGCGTGAGCTCGTCGCGTGTGACGGCGTCCTCACCGAAGCAGCTGACGGACCAGTCGAAGGGGTCGGGGGACAGCTCGGCGGAGTGCAGTTTGAGCCGTGCCCGAGCCTCACTGTTGCCGGTGAGCATGGCGTTTACGTGCCCGGCCCCGGCGAGCGCCTCGACCGTCTTCTCGACGCCCGGCAGGACCACCCGCTCACCCGGTTCGGCGAAGTGCGTCTCGGACAGGGCGATGAGACTCGCGGAGCCTTCGTCGGCCTGGGCGATCGATCCTCCGTTCGCCTCGAGATACTCAATCACCAGCTGCCGGTCTGTCTTACCGTGGCGGTAGGGATGGACGACGTTGGGCAGCGGGCCGAGGACGGACTCCGTCGCTGCGACGAAGAGCCGTTCGTCGCTCTCGTCGTTCCTCACCAGGGTGCCGTCGACATCCCAGAGGACGAGCCGCCGGAGAGCGGGGTCCCCTGTCACCGTCGGTGCCTCTCGAGAGCTGCCCAGTCGAGCTCGATGCCGTGGCCTGGCCGTTCGGGCGCCACCGTGAACCCGTCGGTCACCGCCATGGGGTGGGCGATGTAGCGGTCCAGGGAGAACCCGTGGGCCTCCATGTAGGTGCGGTTCGGTGCCGCCGCCAGGAGGTGGACAGTGAGGTCGTGGACGCCGTGCGAGGTCACGGGCAGATTGTGCGCCTCGGCCACCGCGGCGATCTTGCGGAACACCGTCATGCCGCCGCAGTTCGTCACGTCGGGCTCAGGGTAGGTGACACCCCCTGCGACGATGAGGTTGGTGAACTCGTAGAGGGTGTGCATGTTCTCGCCGGTGGCGACCGGTGTGCGTCCTTCCCGCACGACACGGACGTGGCCCGCGATGTCGTCAGGAATGGTTGGCTCCTCGATCCACAGCAGGTTGAACTCCTCGAGTGTGCGCGCCGCGCGGACTGCCTGGTCGGCGCTCCACTTCATGTTGGCGTCCACCATGAGGGGGAAGTCGTCGCCGAGGTGCTCACGCATGCGACGGACACGTTCGACGTCCTCGCGCAGGTTGGCGCGTCCCACCTTCATCTTGATCGCGCGGAATCCCGCGTCCTGGAACCGGTCGGACTGCTCCAGCAGCTCGTCCACGGAGAAGTCGAGGTCAATGCCGCCGGCGTACACGGGGACCTTCGGGTCGAACCCGCCGAAGTACCGCCACAGCGGCTGGTTCGCACGCTTCGCCCGCAGGTCCCAGATCGCGATGTCGACGGCGGAGATCGCCGAGGTGGCATGGCCACCACGGCCGGAGTAGTGCACGGCCCACCACATGGCCTGCCAGACCTGCTCGCTGGCGTCGACGTCGGCGCCGACGACGACGGGCGCGAGGTAGGTGTCGATCAGCGTCTTGAAGGCAGCACCGCCGGAGTTCACGGCGTAGGTGTAGCCCACGCCCTCGATCCCGTCGTCGTCGACGATGCGCACGGTGACCAGCTCGAAGTGGGGAATGCTGCCGTGGGTGCTGTCGCTCAGGACGACCTCGAGGGGGACGAGGTAGTAGTCGGTGCGCACCGAGGCGATGGTGGTCATGAGCCTGCGTCTCCAGTCTTGCGTGCGGTGGTGGTAGCGCCGTCGCGGTCGCCCATCGAGAGCGGCAACGCGACTCCTGACGTGAGCGCGAGCTCCTCGAGCTCGGCGACGACGTGCGGTGACAGCGAGATGCGACCGTCAGCCCCCTGCTCTCGCGCCAGCTCCGGCTGACCGGGAGCAACCGCGGCCGGCACGTCGAACCCGGCTGAGCTGGCGTGGACGGCGTCGACGAGGCCTGCGATCGCGTGCCGGTACTCGTCGAGCGTCTGTGCCGCATCCGCCCGGACGGCGATGAACAGGTGACCCAGCCGCTGCGGCTTCGACGGGTCTCCGCCCAGGGCCGACACGTCGGTGCTCACGTGGGCGCCCGCGACGGCGAGCAGCGCGTCGACGGCGAACGCGAGCCCGAAGCCCTTCGGCCCGCCCACGGGGAGGAGGGCGCCGCGCAGGCCCTCGCTCGCCGAGGTCGTCGGCTTGCCCTGCGGGTCGACCGCCCATCCGAGGGGGATGCTCTCGCCGGCCTGCTCGGCGATCAGCAGGCGCCCCTGGCTGGTCGTAGTCGTCGCCATGTCGAGCTGGGGCCGGACCTGTGACGGGAGCGGGACGGCGACCGCGAGCGGGTTTGTGCCCAGCACCGGTGCTCCACCGAACGGTGGGCACATGACGGACTCGGTGTTGCAGGCGACGATGCCGAGCATCCCGGCATCGGCGATCCGGTTCGTGTAGAAGGCGCACGCCCCGAAGTGGTTGGCGTTCTTGGTGATCACGGCCCCGATGCCGTGACGGCGAGCGCGGTCGACGGCGAGGTCCACCGAGTGCACCGCGGTGCTGGCGCCGGCCCCGGCACCGCCGTCCAGCACGATCAGCGCACCCAGGTCCGCGACGACGCTGACGGTGTGCCGTGCCGCGATCCCACCTGCGCGGATCCGCGCGACGTACGTCGGAAGGCGCATCACGCCATGGGTGCTCACGCCGCGGAGGTCCGCGAACGCCAGGCTCTCAGCCACCCACTGCGCATCGACGGTGTCGAGGCCGGCCTCCACCAGAACCGCCGTCGTCCAGGTGAGGACGTCGGACACGGGGACGGTGGGCATTACTCCCCCGGGGTGGGTCGGTAGATGGGGCCGCGGGCCACGACGACGTCGAGGATGCCGTCCTCGAGGTAGGCGTCCGCCTCATCGGGCAGGGCCGGCTGGCGCATCGGCACCGGACCCGGGTAGCCCAGCTCACGACGCACCCTCGGGTTGATCAACCACGCACCCGCCACCGCGAACGCGAACGAGGAGAACCGTTCCGCATCCGAGAACCGAAGACCGCCCAGCACCGACGACGCGTCACCGGTCAGCTCCAGCACCGCACGCACCGTGACCTCCATATCTGGGCGCACCGCGAACACGCGATCGATCCACACCGAGTGCACCTCGGCATCGCTCGCCGACGGAAGACCCACACCACCCGCGATCAGAGCATCGGCCAGCTCGGCCAACCGCTCCCGCTGCACCGCGGTGAGCGGCACCGACCCCGACACGGACACATC
>JANXWJ010000196.1 GCA_025351185.1 Candidatus Nanopelagicales bacterium | reverse complement strand
CGAGGTCGACGACCTCGCAGCCGTCTATCTCGGGTCGCTGAGCCCAGTGGGGCGAGGCACGACCACCGTGACCTTCACCGTGCGCAACGCAGGCAATGTGCGCCTGGGAGGAAAGCCGAGCATCAACGTCCACGGCCTCTTCGGTCCGAGCTTCGGCCCCAGCGCGGTCCCCGACGTCCCGCTTCTGCTCCCGGGCTACTCCGCCACCGTCACGGTCGAGGTGCCCGACGTGATCCCGCTCATCTCGATGTCGGCAGAGGTGAGCGTGGTGGCCTTGGCGGCGGTCGGCGACGCTAATCCGGCGTCGGGCACGGCGACTGCATCTGGGCACTTCTGGGCCGTGCCGTGGACCTTGATCGCGCTCGTTCTCCTGCTCGTGGGACTCCTAGCGCTCTGGTGGCGCCGCCGGCGCGCAGTGGCCGCCGGAGCGAGCACGTCCGCACGGGGCGTCGAGTCCACCCGTCAGTCAGCTGTCGGCGCCACCAGCGCCCCGAGCGCACATCAGGAGAACTAGATGACGTCCCGAACCGCACGACTCGGCGCTGCATGCGCGGTCCTCTTCGCTGTGACGCTGTCAGTCGCCCCCGGTGCCGAAGCCGCTGGCGCTTCGATGGGCAGCGCCGCTGCGGCACAGGGGATCCCCTTCGTCGATCCACACGCTCAGGGGGCACTGGGCTTCTGCGACCGCAACAACAAGCCGGTGACCTCCGGGTCACTCACCGACATCCCGTTCGTGTGGAAGGCAGTGTCGTCGGTCCCTGCGCCCAGCGGCTACGTCGGACCACTGGGCAAGGCGACGCTGATGGTGTTCCAGCCGCGCAAGGAGCACGACCCCGGCGAGTGGACTGGGATCATGTTCACGGCGAGCGCGAAGTACAGCAACCCGAAGCACCCCATGACCCAGGCCACCACGTTGGACCGTCCGCTGCTCGACTTCACCAGCGTGGCGCCGCTCTGGGACGGTTATGCGCAGGTGCGCATGTACTTCTCCAACGTCGACAGGCCGCCCCACACCAATCCCTATCCCGCGGCGGTCATCAAGATCACCGGCAACACCTGGCAGCTTGCGTCTACTGGTCCGGCGCCAGCCTGCGGCGCCGGCTCGGCCGTCTCCGCCGAGACGCTGCACATCGACCCCAAGAAGATTCCCTCCGCCTCGCCGACGCTCCTGGGCGCGAACGGCGAAAAGCTCGTGACGGCGACCGCGCTGCCCACATCGGGCGCTGTTGCTTCGACAGATCCCGGCGCTGCGAGCGCCTCGAGTACGACCGACCCCGTCCTGGCGAGTGGGACATCTGCAACAACGTCGTCGTCCTTGCCGGCGTGGGCATGGGGTGCCCTGATCCTTCTACCGCTCCTCGGAGTCGGCGGCGGCTTCATCGCCGCGCGCCGAAGCTCTCCTACCGGCTCACACAGCAGCTGACCCAGCCTACTGCTGCTGTCCGGACGTCCTTCTCGACCGATCCTTCCCGTCTCACTCCGAACGTCGTTCCTAGAAAGGGATTCCATGAAGTCGAGGTTGACCGCGATCGTGATGGCGGGGGTGGCGCTTGCGGCGACCACGGTCGTCTCCCTCGGTGGCCCGGCGCTCGCCGCCGGAACACCGCCCTGGGAGCCGGACACGCACTCGCTCGGTGGGCTGACGTTCTACAACGCCGCCGGCACGGTGATCACCGGGGGCACAGACATCAGCCGGCTGGCTGACTTCATCGCGGCGTCCACACCTGGGCGCACCGGCACGACCAAGGCGACGCTGTACCTCGCGGCGCCGGACCACACCAAGGCCGACCCGCTGCAGTGGGCAGCAGTGTCTGGATCTGCCTCGACGAACTTCCCCGTGAGCGCACCGTCATCCGTCGCAGCCATCACGAACCCGGTGGTCTCGGTCGGTGCCAGCGACGCCAGCCTGACCAACTTCCTGGCCACGGCGACCGTCGACTCGACCGCGGGATACGCCAACCTCATCCAGCTGCGGGTCAAGGACTCCGGGATCGGCAAGCCCTTCGTCACCTCCTACTGGTCGGCCGACATTGAGTACAACCCCGCCTCGGCCACCACGCCGCTCGACGGGCTCGCACCCGGCGCGTGGAAGGTCGTCTACCCGGCTCCTGTCGGACCCACGAAGACCGATACGACGACCACCGCGCCCGTCGCGACTCCCGCGGGTCCCGTCGCGAGCGGCACGTCGATCACGCTGTCGTCGACCGCGTCCGAGACGGCCACGCCGGCCAACCACCCGGCCGGGACCATCCAGTTCAAGGACGGCGCAGCCAACCAGGGTGCGGCGATCGCAGTCAGCGCAGGCGGCGTCGCCACGACCCCGAGCTTCGTGCCGGCCGACGGTGC
>JANXWJ010000190.1 GCA_025351185.1 Candidatus Nanopelagicales bacterium | reverse complement strand
CGCTGGGGACCCCGCCGAGCTTCTGTGACCAGAGGCCCAATTCAGCGCTCTCAAAGCGACAGCCGGTGCCTCTGACCTGCAGAGACACCGGCTGGATTGTGTCGGGGTGGCGGGATTCGAACCCACGACCTCTTCGTCCCGAACGAAGCGCGCTACCAAGCTGCGCCACACCCCGGTGGAGCGGTCGCGAGTCTACGGGTCGCGGTCCGGCGCGACCAAAACGGGTGCCGGCGGGAGTCGCGGGGTGGTTCAGTCGATGGCCGTGAGGGTCAGGAGCGTCGCCTCGGGCGGGCAGGCGAAGCGGACCGGGGCGTACGGCGAGGTGCCGAGGCCGGCGGACACGTGGAGCACGGTGCCGCGCCCGTCGACGCCGCCGAAGCTGGGATCGCCGCTGCCGTTCCACGGGCGGGCGTGGCGCGACAGGCCGCTCGCCTGGGCGGGGGGCAGGTCGCAGTTGGTGACGAGCGCACCGTAGCCCGGGATGCAGAGCTGGCCGCCGTGGGTGTGACCGGCGAGCACCAGCCCGGCGCCGTCGTCGGCCATCGCGTCGAGGATCCGCAGATAGGGCGCGTGGGTGACGCCGAGAGCCAGATCGGCGTCAGCGTCGAACGCACCCGCGACCTCGTCGTAGCGGTCGCGGTGGATGTGCGGGTCGTCGACGCCGCGTACGTCGAGGTGACGCCCGCCGGCCTCGATCGTGCCTCGCACGTTGGACAGGTCGAGCCACCCGGCGGAGCCCAGCCCCTTGACCAGGTCACCCCACGGCAGCGTCGCGCGCTGCTTGTCGAGCGCCGAGGGGGCCATCAGATAGCGCCAGGGCCGCACGATCCCGGGCTCGTAGTAGTCGTTGGAGCCGAGCACGAACAGCCCCGGGCGATCGAGCAGCGGGTCGAGCGCATCCATGACGGTGGGTACGGCTTCGCGGTGCGCGAGGAAGTCACCGGTCACGACGACGAGGTCGGGGTCGAGGGCGGCGAGGCGACGCACCCACTCGACGCGACCCTGATGGCGGGGTGTCAGGTGCAGGTCGGAGATGTGCAGCACCCGCAGGCGCGGCTGGCCCGCGGGCAGCACCGCGGTCTCGCGGCGGCGCAAGGTGTAGCGGTGCGCCTCGGCGACCGACCACGCCAGACCTGCGGTGGCCGCGCCGACAACTCCGAGCACGGTGGTTGAGGTACGGGACACGCCTACCACGATGCCACGCCCTCGCAGCTCGGAGCGACCCCACTGCCGACGTACCTCGCAGCAGTGCCAGGCGAGCTCTGTGCCCACGACGCGGAAGACCACGTGCGCAGCACATGGCTCCGGCGCGCGTGCTGGGCGGAACGAGTCGTGAGCGGAGGCTGAGAATCGGCGGCGCCCTCGACGGGGGAGTGCGGGAGGATGGGGGTATGAGCACCCTCGAGACCCGGCTGCACGACGACCTCACCACTGCCATCCGCGCCCGTGACGAGGTCACGTCGTCGACCCTGCGCATGGCGCTCACGGCCGTGAAGAACGAGTCGGTCTCGGGCACCGAGGCACGCGAGCTCTCCGATGCTGATGTCGTGATCGTGCTCGGTCGCGAGGCGAAGAAGCGTCGCGAGTCGGCGACGGCCTACGACGACGCGCGGCGTCCGGAGCTCGCCGCTCGCGAGCGCGCTGAGCTGGTCGTGCTCGACGGCTACCTTCCCTCCCAGCTCTCCGACGACGAGCTCCTCGCACTGGTCACGGCCGCTGTGGCGGAGACCGGAGCCGAGACGCCGAAGCAGATGGGCGCAGTCATGAAGGTGCTCGCCCCGCGTATCGCCGGACGCGCCGACGGTGGCCGCGTGGCTGCCGCCGTGCGCGCCGCTCTCGGCGCCTGACCCTCCACCTCTGCGGCGAGGTATGTGCTCTCGACGCGGTTGCGCGCGTGCTGGGCACATACCTCGCGCTGCGGCGCCGACGGTGACTAGGTCGCGGTGGGCTTGGGGGAGGGCGTGGTCGTCGGTTTCGGCGACGGCCCGGTGGTCGGCTGGGGAGTCGGTGATCCCGACGTGCCGGGCGACGGCGAACCGCTCGGCGACGGTGTCCTGCTCGGGCACTGGGTCGGCGACGCGCCGGGGAACGGCGTCACGGGTCCGCCGGGTGACGGGGATGCCGCTGTGCCGCACGGGTTTCCGGGCGGCGGTGGCACGTAGGTGCCGAGACCGTCGAGGGGATTGAGGTCGAACTGCGTCTTCGGCGTGCCGTCGAGGGCGCTGAGCATCGCCATCTTCCAGATCGGCCCCGGCAGGGTCGAGCCGAAGACCTGCGGGAAGTAGTGACCGCCGATGGTGAGGTTCTGCATGGCGTACTTGCCACCGACACCGCGGGCGTCGAACGTCGCGACGGCGGCGGCGAGGTCCGGCGTGAATCCGACGAACCACACGGATGCAGACTGGTTGGTCGTGCCCGTCTTGCCCGCGGCGTCCCGGCCGAGCGACATCTTCTGACCGGTGCGGCCGGGAAGCGGCCCGTCGACGACCTGGCTGAGCACCGAAGTCACGGAGTCGGCGACCGAGCGCGACATGACCCGCTTGCAGTTGCTCACCGGGACGGCGAGGGCCTTGTTGCTGCGGTTGGTGACGCCGGTGATGGCGATCGGCTGGCAGAGCATGCCGTGGTTGGCAAAAACGCCATAGGCAGAGGCCATTCCGAGCGGCGTCACGGCATCGGTGCCGAGCGTGAACGACGGGAAGCGGTCGAGTGCAGTGCCGTTGCCGTGGCGCAGGCCGGCCTTCTCGGCCATGTCGGCGGCGGCGCACTGCGTCGTCTTCTGCTCCAGCGCCATGAAGTAGGTGTTCACCGAGTACGCAGCGCCCTGAAGCATGTTGAACGTGCCCGAACTCGTGGAGTTGCGCACCGGGTAGGGCGCGAACGGAGCACCGGTCTTGCAGTTGGTAAAGCCATCGAAGACCGCCTTCGGCGGTGCCTTGAGGTATTCGTAGGGCGAGAGGTTCTGCTCGAACGCCGCGGCCATCGTGAACGCCTTGAAGGTCGACCCGGCCTGGGCTCCGTTGCTGCCGCCGTACTTCGTGCCGACGTTGAAGTTGTAGGTCGTGTTGCCCGTGCCCTTCACGCCCCAGGAACGGTTCTGGGCCATCGCCGTGATCTCGCCCGTGGTCGGCACGACCATGCTGATCGCCGCGATCTTCTGGCTCTTGTCCTTGCGGGGGATGAACTTGTCGACAGCCGCCTGCGCACCGCGCTGCACGGCCGGCTGCAGCGTCGTGCGGATCGTCAGGCCACCGCGGTTGAGCAACGCCTCGCGGGCTGCGGGCGTCTTGCCGAAAGCCGGGTCGTTCTTGAGGATTCGGTAGACGTAGTCGCAGAAGAACGGGGCGTAGGACGTCGTGCAGCCGTTGCGCGTCGTCGACGGCTTGAGGAACGTCTTCGTCGGGATCGCGCCGGCGGTCGTCGCGACGCCCTGCGTGATGTAGCCGAGGTCGGCCATCCGGCCGAGGACCTGCTGGCGTCGTTTCTGCGAGGAGTTCGGATTGCGGGTCGGGTCGTAGGCGACCGGCTGCTGCACGATGCCGGCCAGCGTGGCGGCCTCGACGAGAGTCAGCTTGCTCGCCGACTTGGAGAAGTAGCGACGGCTCGCTGCCTCGATGCCATACGCCCCGGCACCGAAGTAGGCGATGTTGAGATACCGCTCGAGGATCTGGTTCTTGGTGAGCGTGCGCTCCAGAGCCAGGGCGTAGCGCATCTCCTTGAGCTTGCGGGTGAAGTTGCGGGCTCGAGCGGCTGCCGCTTCCTCGGGTGTTGCAGCGCTCTCGACGAACACGTTCTTCACGTACTGCTGGGTCAGGGTCGACCCGCCCTGCGTGCCTGAGCCGCCCCCGGCGTTGCCCACGAGCGCGCGGGTGAGTCCGCGCACGTCGATGCCGCGGTGGTCGTAGAAGCGACCGTCCTCGACGGCGACGATCGCCTGCTGCATGACGGGCGCGATGCTCGTGATCGGAACCTCGATGCGGTTCTGCTCATAGATCGTCGCGAGCAGTGATCCGTCGGCGGCGAGGATGAGCGACCGCTGGGGCAGCGGGGGCGTCGTGAGCTGGTCGGGCAGCGACTCATAGCTCTCGAACGCGCCGCGCGCGGCCACCCCGACACCGCCGACGAACGGCAGCGCCGTGCCGGCGATGAGGACGCCCGCCAGCATGCTGACGACGACGAACAGCGCGAGCCGGGCCACCGACGCGGCGACATGGGGTCGCTGCCGCGCGGGCGCGGGCGTCGGCGTCACGCGCACGATCGGTGAGGGCTGCACAGGGTGAGACATAGCCCCCCGAGGGTACGTCGCCGGAGCGCCCGCAGCCCACTTCGCCCCACCCGAGCCGCGCCCGGTCCCGCCCGCTAGGCAAGGTCTTGACCTCTCAGGTCAGACAGTGCCGTTGAGGGGCGCTTGTGGACCGCAAGTCGTGATCTTGGTGCCACCCACACCCGCGCCGCCCGTCCCGCTCTACGCGCGGGCCGCCCGGGCCCGGTCCGGCGTGGCCACGTGCCGTCTGCGCCAGCCAGTCGCCCCTCGCCACCGCTCGGAGCACCTGCGCGAGGTGGCTCGGGGTCCGCTCTGAGCAGCTGGATTCTCACAAGTGGCCGTTGAGGCCCAGGTCTATGACACGAAATGACTATGAGATATGGTCATCTGTGACCTGCCTGAACGATCTTCATCTGCGTAGCGTCAGCGCCGTCGGAGCAGTGGCGCACCGACCCGATGGCGGCATCGGCGCACGTGAGGGCCCCGGGCGGGCTGCACGTTGCTCCGTACGAATCGGACGAGTGTGGGGGGTGAGATCCGAACCATGACCTGGACTTCGGACTGGACCACATCAGCAGCCTGTCGTTCGACCGACCCGGACGCGCTCTTCGTCCAGGGTGCGGCGCAGAACCGGGCCAAGGCGATCTGTCTGTCGTGCTCGGTGCGCACCGAGTGCCTGGCCGATGCCCTCGACAACCGGATCGAGTTCGGGGTGTGGGGCGGGATGACCGAGCGTGAGCGTCGCGCCCTGCTCCGCCGCCGCCCGCAGGTGACCTCGTGGCGTCGTCTGCTCGAGACCGCCCGCGAGGAGTACGACGTCACCCTCGTCGACCTCACCGACATCGTGCGCCTCTCCAACCCCCGCGTCGCCAGCTAGCGCCACTACCCGTTGGAGTAACAGGTCGAATGGTCGCTGAGGGACCCCCCTGAGCGACCATTCGACCTGTTACTCGCGGAGCGATCGTCGCGGCGGACCTACTTGTCTGGCGCTACTGACATCGAGGCGCCGATCTGGCGGAGGCCGGCGAGGTCGGCCACGTCGCCGGGCAGCGCGGGCACTGCGGCGACGGCCACGTTGCGGTGCGCGGCGGTGAACCGCTCCGCGAGCCGCTTCTGCCGCGCCAGGGTCGCGACCCGGTCGGCGTGGATGCGCAGCAGGGCGGCGGTGACCGAGGTGGCCTTCCCGGCTTCGAGCCGGGCCGCAGCAGCCGTGGCGGTGGCCGCGTCGAGATCGGGCACCTTCGTGGTCTGCACCCGGTTGAGCACGAGGCCGGCGAGCGGCATGGCATCTGCCTCGAGGCGTTCGACGAAGTACGACGCCTCACGGAGCGCATCGCGTTCGGGGGCTGCGATCACCACGAACGCCGTGTCGGCGGCCTGGAGCATCGCGAAGGTGTCGTCGGCGCGCTGGCGGAAGCCGCCGAAGAGAGTGTCGACCGAGCCGACGAAGGTCTGCACGTCGGTGAGGACCTGCCCGCCGATGATCTTGCTCAGCACCGACGTGAACATGCCGAAGCCCGCCGAGAGCACCCTGAGGTACGCCTTGCCGCCGGCCTTCGCCGGCGCGGCGAGGAGCCGGATGAAGCGGCCGTCGAGGAAGGACCCGAGGCGCCGCGGGGCATCGAGGAAGTCCAGCGCGGACCGCGACGGCGGGGTGTCGACGACGATGAGGTCCCACGTGCCGTCGGCCTCCGCCTTGCCCCGCAGTTGTCCGAGCTTCTCCATCGCCATGTATTCCTGCGTGCCCGCGAACGAGCTCGACAGCGACTGGTAGAACGGGTTGGCGAGGATCGTCGCAGCGCGCTCGGGATCGGAGTTGGACTCCACGAACTCGTCGAAGGTCCGCTTCATGTCGAGCATCATCGCGGCGAGGGAACCTTCGCCCTCGACCCCGGCGACGGGTCGCGGGTCGTTGTCGAGCTCGGTGAGACCGAGCGCCTGCGCGAGGCGACGCGCCGGGTCGATCGTGAGCACGACAACATCGCGGCCGCGATCGGCAGCGCGGAGCCCGAGGGCAGCAGCGATCGTCGTCTTGCCCACGCCTCCCGAGCCGCAGCAGACGATCACGCGGATGCTGCGGTCATCGAGAAGGGCGTCGATGTCGAGGTTCTTGCTCCGGGGTACGACGTCGCGGGCGTTCATGCGATGCCCTGTGCCCGAAGGGATTCCGCGAGGTCATACAGCGTGCCGACGTCGACACCTTCCGCCAGGAACGGCAGCTCGTACGTCGGTCGCTCCAGCTCCTGGAGCGTGTCACGGCCGCGCTGCTCGAGAGCCACCCGCTCGGAATGGTCGGCGGCCTCCGACATGAGTCCGGCCACGACCTCCTCGGTGGTGACGACTCCGTGCGCCGATGACAGCCACCCGGACGACGTGACCACGTCGACCTTGGCGAGGTCGGCGGCGAGGACGTCAGCATCGAGCTTTCCCTTGCGCGCCTTGGCCTGTGCTGTCGCGTTCAGCATCGGGGCGCGCACCTGGTTGACCACGATGCCGCCCACGGGAAGGTCGGCCGCGAGCAGGTCGCGGAAGCCGTCGGCGGTCTCCTGCACGGGCATCTCCTCGAGCAGCGTCACGAGGTGCACCGTCGTCAGCGGTGAGGCGATGACCTCCATGACGGAGTCGGCCTGCGACCGGATCGGGCCGGTCCGGGCCAGACCGGCCACCTCGGTGTTGACGTTGAGGAATCGTGCGATGCGGCCCGTCGGAGGCGCGTCCATGACGACGGCGTCGTAGACGTGCTTGCCGTCCTTCTTGCGACGTACGGCTTCCTTGGTCTTGCCGGTGAGGAGCACGTCGCGCACGCCGGGTGCCACGGTGGTAGCGAAGTCGATGGCGCCCATGCGGCGCAGCGCCGTGCCGGCCCGACGCAGGTTGTAGAACATCTCGAGGAACTCGACGAGCGCCTCCTCGGGATCGATCGCGAGGGCATAGACCTCTCCGCCACCGGGAGCGACGGCGACGCGACGTTCCGCGTACGGCAGTGGAGGCACGTCGAAGATCTGCGCGAGGCCCTGGCGGCCCTCGACCTCGACGATGAGGACTTTCTTGCCACCGGTCGCGAGCGCGAGCGCGAGGGCCGATGCGACGGTGGTCTTGCCGGTGCCACCCTTGCCGGAGACCACGTGGAGCCGGACGCCTTCCCAGTCGGTCGTCCGGGCGTCGTCACCGGGCAGGGTCGTGGGCACGGTCCCGAGCGTACGGGGATAGCACCGTGCAGGCGCTCCGGTCGCCGTGCTCAGGTGGTCGGGATCACGCGCCCCGCGACGTGATCCGCGCGTCACTCGATGGTGGGCGAAACGCGGCAAGGTCCGGATGCTGTCGGGACCGGGCGGATCTCGCCGGGAGATGGCCGAGGCTCTAGGGTCGAGCCATGACGACCTGGGAGTACGCGACCGCCCCTCTGCTCATCCATGCGACCCAGCAGATCCTCAACAACTGGGGTCAGGACGGGTGGGAGCTGGTGCAGGTGGTGCCCGGTCCCAACGCCGACAACCTCGTGGCCTACTTTAAGCGACCGAAGGACTGAGCGCCATGACCGCAGCAGATCTGTCCACCGTCGAGCGGCGCCTGGCGGAGCTCGGGCTGACGGTGCCCGACGTCGTGCCGCCGGTCGCGGCCTACGTGCCGGCCGTGCGATCGGGTTCCCACGTCTACACGTCGGGTCAGCTGCCGATGGTCGCTGGTGTGATGGCGGCGACCGGCAAGGTCGGCTCCGACGTCACGGCCGAGCAGGCCAAGGAGCTCGCCGCGACGTGCGCCCTCAACGCCATCGCTGCGGTGAAGTCCGTGATCGGTGACCTCGACAAGGTCGTCCGTGTGGTCAAGGTCGTCGGCTTCGTCGCCAGCGTGCCGGAGTTCACCGGGCAGCCGGGAGTCATCAACGGTGCGAGCGAGCTGCTCGGCAAGGCCTTCGGCGACGCGGGTCTGCACGCTCGTTCTGCCGTCGGTGTGGCCGCCCTTCCGCTCGACGCGTCGGTGGAGGTCGAGATGATCGTCGAGGTCTCCGACTGAGCACCGACGACGCTGCCGGGGTGAGCATGCCCCGGCTGCCCAACCGGATGCGCGATCGCGCCGAGTCCTTCGCGCGCGGCCACGCGACCTGGGACACGCCTGTCCCACGCGACGCTGCGACCGTGTGCCTCCTGCGCGAGGACGAGTCGGGC